>CALQRR010000306.1 GCA_943333015.1 Chitinophaga pinensis
CATTGATCCTGCCACACTCGTGCAGTGGGATGATATCCGCGGAATCCTTCACAACCACAGTACCTATAGCGACGGAGCAAACACGCTGGAGGAAATGGCAATAGCCTGTCGCGATTTGGGCATGGAATACCTCGGCATCTGCGATCACAGTAAATCTGCTTTTTATGCTGGTGGGTTGAGCATTGAAAAAGTTCAGCAACAACACGCTGAAATTGAAAAGCTGAACGCGAAAATGGGGCCGTTCAAAATCCTCAAAGGCATCGAATCGGACATCCTCAGCGATGGGTCACTCGATTACCCCGATGAAATTTTAGCAACATTCGATTTGGTTGTCGCCTCAGTGCATTCGATTCTTCAAATGGACATCGATCGCGCTACCCAACGACTCATCACCGCTATAGAAAATCCATATACCACCATACTCGGACATCCCACCGGTCGCTTGCTACTCTCCCGCAAGGGCTATCCGATTGACTATAAAAAAGTAATCGATGCCTGTGCTGCCAACGGTGTCATCATGGAACTCAATGCCCATCCATACCGCTTAGACATTGATTGGCGCTGGATTCCATATTGCCTCGAAAAAGGAGTTCCGATTTCCATCAACCCCGATGCCCACCGCAAAGAAGGCTACACCGATATGCACTATGGCATCAACGTAGCTCGAAAAGGTGGACTCACCAAAGAGTTTCTCTTTAATGGAAAATCGCTTCCTGAGATGATTGCATTTCTTAATAAATAAATAACCCTCATTTCCCTTTTATCTCCCAACACATTTATAATTGATAATTAATCATTCGTAATTGATAATTGATCATTCGTAATTTTTTTCACTTAGGTTTGTAATCAGCCCCATTCCTATGTCCATTATCAATTCCATCCTTTCGTGGGTCATGCAAAAGCGGATTCATCAGATGGAGCTTTTCATGAAATTTCCGCATGAAGTGCAGGATGAATGGCGCCGTAAACTCATCACTCAGGCCCAAGACACAGAATTTGGCCGGAAGATGGATTTCCGCAGTATTGGGTCGTACGAAAGTTTTAACGAACGCATGCCGCTTCAGGATTACGAAGCCATCAAGCCATCTATCGAACGAATGATGATGGGTGAACAGAATATCGTTTGGCCCTCCGAAATCCGGTGGTTTGCTAAATCGTCCGGCACCACATCCGATAAAAGCAAATTCATCCCGCTCAGCAAAGAATCCATGGAAGATTGTCACTTTAAAGGTGGCAAAGACATGCTTTCTATTTACTGTAATAACTACCCCGAAACCCGCATTTTTGCCGGCAAAGGTCTTACTCTTGGCGGATCGCATCAATTAAATCAGCAGTCCGGGAATACCTCGTTTGGCGACCTCAGTGCCATCATCATGGAGCATTTACCCATGTGGGTGGAGTACATCCGTACGCCCGATCTGAACATTGCACTCATGGGTGAATGGGAAGCTAAACTCGAGCGCATCGCCCATCATACCAGTGAAGAAGACGTAACAAATCTGTCGGGTGTTCCCAGTTGGATGATGATATTGCTACAGCGGATTGTGGAACTTAAAGGAGCGAGCAATATTTTGGAAGTCTGGCCCAACCTCGAACTCTTTCTGCATGGCGGTGTGAGTTTTACGCCTTACCGCGATCAATACAAGAAAATGATCCCTTCGGATCAGATGAACTACCTCGAAATCTACAATGCTTCGGAAGGGTTCTTTGGGATTCAGGATCAGCGGAACTCGGAAGAAATGCTCCTGATGCTGGACTACGGCATTTTTTACGAATTCATCCCTGCCGATCGGGCCGAGGAAGAAAACCCGCCCATGCTTTGGCTTGATCAGGTGCAAGTAGGAGTCAATTATGCCATGGTCATTACTACAAACGGCGGACTGTGGCGATACAAAATAGGCGATGTCATTACCTTCACGTCCATCTCTCCGTATCGCATTCGCATTGCCGGTCGTACCAAGCATTACATCAATACCTTTGGTGAAGAACTCATCATCGATAATGCCGAAAAAGCTTTAGCAATAGCCTGTGAAAAAACGCAGGCCATCATCCGGGAATACACGGCCGGTCCAATATTTATGGAGATCGACAGCAACGGTGCACACGAATGGCTCATTGAGTTTGAAAAAGAACCGGAGAACCTGGGATATTTTACCGAAGTGCTCGACAATGCTCTGAAATCGCTCAATTCTGATTACGAGGCCAAACGCTATAAGAACATCACCTTGCGCTTACCCCGTATACAATCTATGGAACAAGGCACGTTTTACAATTGGATGCGCCATCGGGGGAAGTTGGGTGGACAAAACAAAGTGCCCCGCTTGTCTAACGATCGGCGTTTTCTCAACGAATTGATTGAACTGGTCGGCGCCGGTGTTAACTGACCCATACCAGATGCCTGATGATTCATTCACTGCTCTTTTTTCTCTATCTCCTCCTTCCAGCCCAAAGCGGATTCACTCATCTTTGGACCATTCCAGTAAGGGGCGACCGTCTCATCACCGATAATTTGGGAAATCCCATTGTGATTGGAGGAGATGCGCTCACAAAATTCCGCGATAACGGGACTCTTTTCCGCCTTTACAGCAACAAACGTTTGGGTAAAATCAGTTCTGTGGATGCGATGAATCCGTTGAAGATCATTGTGTTTTACAAAGATTTTTCCAGGATTGTATTTCTGGATAACACACTCACTGAAAATGGCTATCCAATTGAACTCGAAAAATTCGATCTCGAACAGGCCGCTCTAGTATGCGCATCCTACGACAATGGAATTTGGGTGTTTGATGGAGTCGCATATTCGCTCACCCGGTTTGATCAGCAAATGCAACGAAGTGTTCAGATTCTTAATCTTAATCAGATTTTAGGATACACCCCGCAGCCCGCGTTTATGATGGAACACGATAATCATCTATACATGAACGTGCCAGACAAAGGGATTTTGCAATTCGATATTTTCGGCACCTATATCCGTACCATACCCATTACTGGTTTAGACAAATTTCAGGTGTTAGGTACAACCTTATATTTCTCAAAAACACCCGGTATGCTTCAGGCTTTTCAATTAAAAACGTTGCAGGAAAGTCAGCTCGAACTTCCCGTGAGCGACTATACCGACCTGCGCATTAATCAAGACAAGTTGTACTTGCTGCGCAATGATAGCTTGAGTGTTTACCGATTTCCTGCATCCACAGAGGAATAAGCATCCTGAACATCTGTTCACGGACATTGTTTATACACACGAATTCCTTAGAAAAAACGTTCTGCTTTTCAACCCGCAGATCTTCATAAGTTCCTGTTTCTTTTGGAACGGTGGCTGTTGAATGCCTTAGTTTTACAGGGTTAGAATCCCATATTCCATGAAAATCAAAGTCGGCATTGTCTTCGGTGGACGTTCCAAAGAGCGCGAAATCTCATTTGCAGGTGGACGAACCGTTTACGATAACCTGAATAAAAGTTTGTTTGAAGCCGTTCCAATATTTGTAGACAGCTTCAATAATTTCATACTCCTCAATTGGGAATATGTATACAAAGGCAGCATCCGTGATTTTTATCCGGCACCTGATGCCATTCCAATGAGTGAGGGCGAATTTCAGATTTATGCCGAATCTCTTGGAAATCTCTCCAGCGAGGAACAGGAAAACCTGATCCGTCACATGGGCAAAAAGATCCCTACGGGAGATCTGAAACA
>CALQRR010000307.1 GCA_943333015.1 Chitinophaga pinensis
TACCAGCTTAGGCTTGCGGACTTCCGCAGCGGTATCAAGTAATGCGATCTCTTTTTCGAGTTCGGCGATCTTCATTTTTAACGCATCGTGTTCAGCCTGAAATTCGACGAGTTGTGCTTTTTTCTTTTCCAGGGATGAGCCGGAAGAACATGCTGCAACGAGCAATGTGAGAGTGATATAGAGTAACTTTTTCATTTTGATTGGAGAAAACGAGGTCAGAATTTATTCAGGTTTTTATCAAGAGAGACACGTGCATCCAGCAATTGCTGAACTGAGGCGATGTAGTTGGATTGTGCAGCTAATAAATCATTCTCCGACTGAATCACTTCGAGGCTGGAGCCCACGCCTTCCTGATATTTGATCAGTGACCTGTCGCGGATACGTGTTGCCAGTGTAACGGCTTCTTTGGTGTTTTTCAGGGTGCCGAGGGAAGATGAAAATGCCGTCCAACTTTGTGCCGATGCCAGCGCAAGTCCTTGTTCTGCTTGTGTATGTTGCACTTCCAATTTCTGAAGTCCCAATTTAGCTTGCGTTACACGCGCAGATTGGCTCAATCCCTGAAATACCGGCATGCTGAGATTTACACCGAAAATTGTCCCGCCCGGAACACGAAAGGTGTTATTATTCAGCTGACTGAAATCGTTTGTAATGCGACTTTCTTTCCAGGAATAAAAGGTGCTGAGCGTTGGAAGATAATTGGCTTTCTGACGTTTAATTTCTAGACTCTGGAAGTATACTGCTTTGTCCAATAGGAGGATGTCGATGTTGTTTTTAGTATCGAATTTTGGCTCCAGTTCAAGGCCTGTGCTGGAAATAGCTAGCACATTGTCGATTGTTTCCGACAAGGTTATGGGAGTGTTTACGTCATAGCCCATTTGGAATTTGAGCAGTTTTTCGGCAATGAGTGTTTGCTGTTCCAACGTGCTCAGGGTGGTGGATAAATTAGTACGCAGCAATTTCAACCGGTCGAGGTCCATTTCTTCTACAAAACCCTCTTTATTATACGCCGCTGTTTGCTCGATCGATTTGTCCAGCGATGTGATGTTTTCGGTCAGGATGCGTTTATTCTCTTTGAGAATGAGAATCAGGTAATAGGCTTTGGTGACGCTTTCTTTGACATCGATTTCGTTTTTACGTAATGTCGCCTTTGAAATATCCACATAGGTTTTAGATGCTTGTAATCCTACGATGTATTCTCCGCTAAAGGCCAGCCAGGAGGCGGTGTAACCAACATTAGCATTGTATTTTACTCCGAACGGAATTCGCAGATATTCTCCGGGTTGCGCTTGTGGATTGAATGCATTCGCCGAAATAATACTCACCGGAACTTGCAGAAAGTCTTGGAAGGAAGCCTCGGCTCTTAGTTGAGGAATACCAATTCCCCGAATTTCAGCCACTTTCTTTTTGGCTATTTCAATATCCGTTGCGGCATTCTTGACACTATAACCGTTTTTCAACGCATAATCGATCGCTTGTGGCAAAGTAAAATTGCCCTGAACGCCCGTTTGCGCTTGAAGTCCGGCTGTAATGACCAGCAAGAGCAGCAGCACTTTGTTTTTCATAAGGAAGGAGAGTTAGAATTAGCGCTTTTGTATTCGAGGTATTGATTCCCTTTCGGAGTAACAATACCATGTAAATGATAAGTGAGGTGTTCGGAATTTATCTGCAAAAGGGTGTATCCGGTATCGCTGATGAACTGTTTATCCGAAAGCACATCCATTTTGGAAGCAAACAATCGGGCAACAATGGCGGGGAGCAAATTTTCCCGGTAATTTCCTTCCGCCTGACCTTTGGCAATATTGGAAATAATTACTTTTTCGATGAAGTCATTTCGGTGCACACGCATCATTTCCCATGCCTCCGGATAGTATTTCTGCATGTCGTACAAGATGGACGGATGGATATCCTGTACTTTTTTTGAGACCAGTTGCGTAATCTCAAACATTTCATCAATCGCATTGTGTCCGCCCTGAATCAATCGAGTAATCTCCTCTTCATCTTTCTCAATCTCACTCCTCATGGTTTGATTCACCAAGTCGGTTTTGTCATGCACATATTGATAAAGTGTCTTTTTGGAGATGCGCATTTCCTTGCAAACATCATCCATCGTCACGCTGCGGATCCCACATCGCATAAATATGGATCTTGCTTTTTGAATGATATGCTCCAGCTTACTGCTCATCGGGGGCAAAGATACGTGAAATGAATACACAGGAAACAATCTGTTAAAAAAACGTTTCCTGCGTTTCCGTCTTTTCTCTGCTATTTTATAAAGTACAGAAATAGAGGCGTTTATGATTGATAGAACGAGGGAACGTTTCCTTTTTTTGCATTCCGTTTCACCAAACATGAGAATTCTCATTTTAGTTCGATACAGACATGCTTTATTTTGAAAATCCGCGTGTACTTTTGTGAACTCAGATAAGATCCCTCCATCTTGTCTGAATAGTGAGGGAGGGGCGTTGAATTTTCAAAAGGGCTCTGTTTTTTGGTTGAAACTTGTCCGGGTGGTTTGATGAGTATGTATTTCATCAATTCGTAATGAATAGATCTCGTCCCTCCTTTTTTTGTGATCCCTTTTAATCACATTTCCCAAATTTTTAACAAAAAAAGCCCCTGTCCAATGGATAGACAGGGGCTTTTTCATTATTCCGTTTCAGATCAACTTCCGCAGGCTTCGCAATTTTCCGGATTGTCGAGCGAACAAGAAATTTCGCCCTGAGCATCCAACACTGCCACATGCTGCATTTCTGCAACCAGCGCCACTTTTTGTGGTTCTGCTTGTGATGGAACCGTGAATTTAATAGCATCTGCAGCTGCTTTCGAACGCAGATAATACATACCGGTTTTCAAACCTTTCTTCCAAGCATAAAAATGCATCGAAGTCAGTTTCGCCATGTTGGCCGATTCCATGAAGATGTTGAGTGACTGCGACTGGCAAATGTATGCACCACGATCGGCCGCCATATCAATGATCGTACGTTGGCGGATTTCCCATACTGTTTTGTACAATTCCTTGATGTTATCAGGAATTTCTACAATCTGCTGAATGGAACCATTGGCTCCGATAATCTTGTCCTTCAGTCCTTCATTCCAAACGCCTAAGTCTACCAAGTCGCGCAGCAGGTGCTTATTCACAATGATGAATTCACCGGAAAGGACACGACGTGTGTAAATATTGCTGGTGTATGGCTCAAAACACTCGTTGTTTCCAAGTACCTGCGATGTAGAAGCCGTTGGCATTGGTGCTAGCAACAAAGAATTGCGTACTCCGTATTTCGCCACTTCTTCTTTCAACACATCCCATTCCCAACGGTTGGTTGGTGTGACGTTCCACATGTCATACTGGAAAATCCCTTTTGAAACAGGAGAGCCCGCGTAACTTGCATAATGACCGTCTTTTATAGCCAGATCTTTCGATGCTGTCATGGCGGCATAGTATATCGTTTCGTGGATTTCGCGGTTCAGCGCTTGTGCTTCTTCGCACTCAAACGGATAGCGCAGCAGGATAAAGGCATCTGCCAATCCTTGAATGCCAATCCCGATTGGGCGGTGACGCAGGTTGGAATATTCTGCTTCTGGAACTGGATAGTAATTCCGGTCGATAATCTTGTTGAGGTTCAGGGTAATTTGATACGTTACCTCAAACAACTTGTTGTGATCAAATTTTCCGTCGATGA
>CALQRR010000308.1 GCA_943333015.1 Chitinophaga pinensis
GAACGTGCATAAACCAACACTTCTATTTGTGGTGGTGAACTACTTCAGTGAAGAAGAGGTTGCCCGTTTTTTTACGCAAGAAGTTCTGAAACAAAACACCCAGAACTGGTGTCTGACGGTGGTCGATAATGGCAGTAAACATCCGGAATTACTCGATACTTTGAGTAAACTGCATGGAATACACATCATCCAACCAGAAAAAAACACCGGATATCTCGGAGCGGCCGGCAAAGCCTTCGAATACTTTGTAACTGAGTTTGGAGAAGTTCCCAAACTGCTCGTTTTAAGTAACTCGGATATGCATTATTGCGATCAGAACATGTTCCAGTATTGGCAACAGACGTATGCTGAATCCAATGATATTGGGTTGATTGGCTGTCGGATCACTTCCACCTTGACGGGCAAACCCCAAAATCCGATGTACCGGAAACGTCTGGAGAAATCGAATTTGGATTTTCTCATTCGCGTATTTTCAAGCAAGCTGGCCTATATGGCCTACCAAACAGCAGCATTAATCAAAGGAAAAATACTGTCGCTTCGAAAAAGCATTACTCAAACGAGTCAGCCGGAACAAGTTTATGCACTGCACGGTTCCTGCATGGTACTCCACCGTTCACTGCTTCAATGCAAAGACACATTTTCGGATGCTCCGTTTTTATTTGGGGAAGAAGTCTATCTGGCAGAGATTTGTCACCGTGAAAAATTGCATATTGTGTTTGATCCAGCTCAGGAAATCCTGCACCAGGAACATCAAACAACAGGGATTTTTAAGTCGGATGTGCAACGATTGCGCATGGTGGATGCCTTGTCCCTCATTGTCAAAAAATTTCATTCTGCATGATCACAGTTATTTGCCCGGTTTATAATGAAGAAGCCTACATCGGGCAGGTGTTGCGTTTTTATACAGATGCGGCTCCGGCCGACAAAGAACTATTTGTGGTCGATGGTGGATCAACGGATCGTACCTGCGCCATTGTGTTGGAATGGGCTGCTAAAGACCCAAACATCCACCTGATTCACAATCCTGAACGGTATGTTCCGTATGCACTTAACCGCGCCATAGAAGCTTCTACGGGCGATCCGGTGATTCGGCTGGATGCGCATACGGAATACGACGCCGATTATTTCGAAGCGATCCTAAACTGTTTCAACCGAACTGGTGCTGACATTGTGGGCGGTCCCATGCGGGCCGTTGGAAAAACGCCCTTTCAACGGGCGGTTGCGTATTGTACGTCCACCAAACTGGGGGTAGGCGACAGCGAATTTCACGATGATCAGGCAGAAGGGGAAGCCGAATCGGTTTACCTTGGGGCATGGAAACGCAGTGTTTTTGAGGCCGCGGGCATGTTCGATACCGACATGGTTCGGAATCAGGACGATGAATTTCATTACCGGGCGCGCAGTAAGGGCAAACGCATCTACCTCGATCCGCGGATACGTTCCTCCTATTTCCCGCGTTCCAACGTCAAATCACTTTACAAACAATATTATCAATACGGTTTGTTCAAGCCATTGGTCCTAAAAAAAGTGAGCACCGGCATGCGCATCCGTCACCTCATCCCAGCTGGATTTGTACTTTATTGGCTCAGTCTGCCCGTTTTACTTTGGTTGATCGGGTTGTATGCGTTCATCCCGGGTGGTTTATACTTCCTGTTGGTTTCCTATTTCTTTTTCAGTTCGGATGCACCACTGAATGAGAAGAAATCCTACTGGTCCATCTATCCTGCTTTACATTTCTCATACGGAAGCGGTTTTTTGAAAGGCATTTGGCAATTTCTCCTATTCAATTCCAAGCCTTCGGCTGATAAAAAATCGTATTGAACATGAACAGTCAATTCACCTGGAAAGAATCCTTGTTACCGGTCTGTCTGGCAGCTTCCGGTTTCTTCCTTCCTGTGTGGATCCGTGGTACCACGCTCTTCTTGATCATTGGAATTGTGGTTTTGATGCTGCAAAGAAAGCAGGTGCAGAATCCATTCCGCCGCGATATTCGATGGTTCAGCAGTGTCTCTGTCGCGATATTTATCTGGCAGTTCTTCGGAATGCTGTATACGGATGATCTTGAAAACGGCTGGTTTAATCTGGTTCAGAAAGTCCCAATCCTGATTTTTCCGGTGTTCATGGGAAGTTGTCCGCCCATCAGTGCTTTCTGGAAAAGGAATATCCGGATTGCTTTCGTGGTTGGTTGTATCCTCTCTGGAACTTATTTATTTGTGAAAGCAGTGCAGGCATATCTCATCGGACATGACCCCATCGTTTTTACCTATGTGCGGTTTTCGCCCGATTTGCATCCCAGCTACCTAGCTCTTTACATGAGTGTTGCACTTTACTTTTCTGCGGAAGCCATTCTCTCAGCAAAACAAACTTCCACGCTGCTTGTGTGGAGTGTCGCATTGCTGGTGTGTTATGGGTTTATCGTCCTCTTTCAATCGAAGGCTGGTTTGATCTGTGGATCGCTCGTTGTGGTGTATGGTTGCGTACAATTCATTCGGAAAAGCCGGAAATGGTTGCCCGCCATCTTGCTGTTTTCGGGGTTGATCCTTTTAAATGCGGGACTCAACTATTTCGAAAAAGATAGAATCGATTCGCGCATCAATCAGGCTGTTGTGTCTTTAAAACAACATACATCATCTACAGAAAACAAAGACAGCAGCCAGCAACGGGTGGATGTGTGGAAAGCCTGCTGGAAAGTAATACAGCAACAGCCGCTGTTGGGAACCGGTGCCGGTGATGTACAAAGCGCACTGCTGGCCGAATATACACGAAGCGGAATGGCAGCGGCAGCGGAAAAAAGACTCAATGCTCACAATCAGTATTTACAACAGCTCATCGCAGGCGGTGTATTGGCTGCATTGCTTCTGGTGTTTTGGATTTTCTTGAGTGCTTCGGCTGAAAAACGTCCGTTCAATCTTGCAAGTTGGGTGATTCCGGGACTCATCGGGATTAATTTACTGACCGAGTCGATGCTCGAATCCCAATGGGGCATTCTGGCCATTGCCTTTTTCCTTTCCATGAACCGATTGGATTTTTCACCTTCCTTGATTCCGAAAGATGTGTCGGATTCGGATTCTCCATTTGGGAAAGAAGCGAAGTTCACACATTGAAAGAAACCACTGAGCCCTTACCTTTGCCGCATGATTCCATTCTCTCCTCCACACATCGATCAGGCAATCATTGATGAAGTAACTGCAGCACTTCGTTCCGGATGGATTACCACCGGACCTCGGACCAAACAGTTTGAAAAAGACCTGAGCGCCTACAATGGAAACCCCAACACGCTGTGCCTGAATTCGGCAACGGCCGGACTGGAGATTATACTCCGCTGGTTTGGCGTTGGCCCTGGAGATGAAGTGATCGTTCCTGCGTATACCTACTCGGCTACTGCGAATGTGGTGATGCACACCGGTGCGCGTCCTGTTTTTTGTGATGTCAAATCCGATGATTTTAATATCAATCCATCCTGCATCGAACACCTGATTTCGGAAAAGACCAAGGTGATCATGCCCGTTGATTTTGGTGGAATGCCCTGTGACTTTGATGCAATAAACACCTTGGTTCGAAAAGCAGAAGTAAAAGCGAAATTCAAAGCCAGCGGTGAAATACAAGAGCAGCTCGGACGGATTCTGATTCTTTCGGATGCCGCTCATTCCATTGGGGCGC
>CALQRR010000309.1 GCA_943333015.1 Chitinophaga pinensis
CAACCACATCCATCATCGAGGAAGGTGGAAACGTTGTCTGACGGGATGAAACACCCCAAACAAAATCACTGATCCGCAGACATTCGCGCCAGAAGGATTCTTGCCCCTTTTTTCCAAATACACGTTCCGCTTCTGCAATCCAACGATCCGTTTCGTTGTAACGGTTCAGTACCGTTCCATCTTTCAGCCGCACCTGCATGGGGATTTCCAGTTTTTGAGCCGGTATCACAATGCCGGTGCGCCGCAATACATCCTGCAAAGGCATGCCTTCATCAAGTCCAACCAGCGTGGTAGCGCCCGTTTCAAACAACACATTTTGCCTGAAATACGAACTCACACATCCTCCCGGAAGATAATTCTGCTCCAAAACCACCACCCGCTTTCCTGCTTGGGCCAATAATACAGCAGCACACAAACTTCCCAGCCCCGATCCAACCACCACCACATCGGCCTGTGTTGGGATCGAGGTTTTAACCGACTGGTCGAAATACGTTGCAGGATTTACGATGGACATCGGCGTTCAAACAGCAGGACTACTTAAAAGTTGAAGCCGTTTATACTTTTCTCAGGAATACGATCGAAATTCAGGACTTTTAAACAGGAAATGAACAATTCAAACCCATCATCCGTTTCCCTCGCACTTATGAACGTTACTGTCTTTCGAAAAGAGCATTTCAATGCCGCACACCGGCTTCACAATCCGAACTGGGACGACGAAACCAACAAACGGATTTTCGGGAAATGCAACAATCCGAACTACCACGGACACAATTACGACCTCGAAGTGCGCGTGAGCGGCGAAATTGATCCGGATACGGGATATGTCATCGATATGAAAATCCTGAGCGACATCATTCAACAGGAAGTCACCGACCGCTACGATCACAGGAACCTTAATCTGGATATTCCGGAATTTAAAAACCTTAACCCAACCGCCGAAAACATGGCTGTCGTTATCTGGAACCGCATCCGAGAACGACTCAATGAACGGTACACCCTAACAGTCAGACTTTATGAAACAGAACGAAACTTTGTTGAATACAGTGGAATCTGAAATCTTTATGGAGGATCTCATTGGGGAAGAACATATAGCCACATCCGAAGAAACGCCCCTTCGGGCAGATGCGTTTGAGTTGGATGACACAACTAAAATGCAGCGCATCGAAACGCATTTTCGCGAAATCATGCACATTCTTGGACTCGATCTCACCGATGACAGTCTGCGTGGCACGCCCAAACGGGTTGCTAAAATGTATGTACAGGAGATTTTTTCGGGCCTCAATCCAAAGAACAAACCTGAAATAGCACTCTTCGAAAACAAATACAAATACAAAGAAATGCTCGTGGAAAAGGAGATTACCTTCTATTCCAATTGTGAGCACCACTTTGTTCCAATTTTTGGAAAAGCACACGTGGCATACATTTCCAATGGCCAGGTGATTGGCTTGTCTAAAATTAACCGCATTGTACAGTATTTTGCCCGTCGACCGCAAGTGCAGGAACGCCTCACCGTTCAAATTGCTAACGAACTCAAACGTGCCCTCAATACCGAAGATGTTGCCGTCGTCATCGATGCAGTTCATTTATGCGTTTCTTCCCGCGGCGTGCAGGACAATGGATCTAAAACCGTGACCTCACATTTTGGTGGGCAATTCAACAATGAAGAAACGCGCAAAGAGCTTTTCTCCTATATCAGCATGAAATAATGGAGAGTAGAAATTATGTAATTGTAGGTGGCAGCTCCGGAATTGGTGCCGCCATCGTAACAATGCTGGCCGAACAAAATCATCACGTATATGTGTATGCTCGTCAACGGCACGATTTACCCGAACTGCCCACGATTCACTTTTTCTCTGCCGATTTTTCGCAGGAAGATGTTCAATTGGAAGGTCTTCCGGAGCATATTCATGGGCTGGCCTATTGCCCCGGTTCCATCAATTTGCAGCCATTTCACCGGATAAAAACCGAACAGTTTTTAGTCGACTTCCGCATCAACGTCCTCGGTGCCGTTCAAACCATCCAGCAATGTCTTCCCGGAATGAAAGCGTCGGGTGAAGCATCTGTGGTGTTGTTTAGTACCGTTGCGGTGCAAACGGGAATGTCTTTTCACGCGTCTATTGCCGCGTCCAAAGGAGCCATCGAAGGTCTTACCCGATCACTGGCAGCCGAATATGCTGGCAGCAACATCCGGTTTAACTGCATTGCTCCTTCGCTCACCGAAACAGCTCTCGCTAGCCGCTTGCTCAACACACCTGAAAAAATGGAAGCTGCCGCACGCCGGCATCCGCTCGGTCGCGTAGGGCAACCTGCCGATACTGCTGCCGTTGCCCGTTTCCTTCTTTCTACAGATTCCTCTTGGACAACCGGTCAAGTGCTGGGCGTGGATGGTGGTATGGGAAGTTTACGTCATCTCTGACATTCAACCTGATTCATGAAATTTAAGCTTTCCGACATTCTCGAACTTCCCGATCGCTACCGCCGAAACCTCATCAATTCCATGCATGGTTTCAAAAGCGTTTCCCTCATCGGAACAGCGGATGTAGAGGGAAATACCAATCTGGCCATCTTTTCTCAAATCATCCACATTGGTGCAAATCCTCCTCTGGTAGGCATACTCGTTCGTCCAGATTCTGTCGACCGCCATACGTTGCAGAATATTCGTGCTACCGGTTGGTTTTCGATCAATCACATCCAACGTGAATTTCTGGAAGCAGCGCATCAAACCAGCGCCCGCTATCCCCAAAATATTTCTGAATTCGACGCCACGGGACTTACACCCGAATACATCGATGACATTCCCGCTCCCTGCGTGTTGGAAAGTCAGGTGAAATACCTGTTGGAAAAACTGGATGAAACACTCCTTATCAACGGAACCGTGCTCGTAACGGCTAAAGTGAAGATGCTGCAAGTGCCTGATGAGATGCTGCAAACAGACGGATTTATTGATTTACACCAGGCAGGAACACTCACCTCCGCCGGACTCGATGCCTATTATAGCGTGAATCCAATTGCCCGTTTCAGCTATGCAAAACCTGATCAGCCTTTATTACCAGTGTAACACATCACAACTATGAGCAACAAGGTGATCTTTTGGTTCCGACGCGATTTGCGCCTCAACGACAATGCCGGTCTGTTTCAGGCTTTGCGCGGAAATAAATCGGTACAGCCGCTGTTTATTTTCGATCCCAGCATCCTCGACCGATTAGAAGATGAGGACGATGGACGGGTAACGTTCATTCACCGCGAAGTTTCTCGACTAAACGATGAACTGGCTGCTTTGGGCTCCGGACTTGACGTGCACTACAACGAGCCGATGCAGGTATTCAGGCAGCTTGCTGCAAGCGGGGAGATTTCGGCCGTGTATACCAATCACGATTATGAGCCCTATGCGCAACAACGCGACGCGACCATCGCCGCACTCTTGTCCAGCAAAGGCATTGCTTTTCACACATTCAAGGATCAGGTCATCTTCGAAAAAGGAGAGGTCATGAAGGACGATGGAAAACCCTACACCGTTTTCACGCCCTATTCCCGCAAGTGGAAAGCAAAACTCCAGGATTCCGATCTGCAATCGTACCCCAACGAAACGTATTTTTCTTCCTTCATTCAACGTAAAAAAGGGACTGTCCCAACGCTGGAGGATATGGGCTTTCGTCC
>CALQRR010000310.1 GCA_943333015.1 Chitinophaga pinensis
TGGCTTGCTGCTCGTGCTGCTGGGTTTGTTCCATTAGCGTATTGGCTTGCTGCTCGTGCTGCTGAGTTTGTTCCATCAGCGTGTTGGCTTGCTGCTCGTGCTGCTGGGTTTGTTCCATCAGCGTGTTGGCTTGCTGTTCATGTTGTTCGGTTTGCTCCATCAGCGTATTGGCCTGCTGTTCGTGCTGCAGGGTTTGTTCCATCAGCGTGTTGGCCTGCTGTTCATGTTGTTCGGTTTGCTCCATCAGCGTATTGGCCTGCTGCTCGTGCTGTTGGGTTTGTTCCATCAGCGTGTTGGCTTGCTGCTCGTGCTGCTGGGTTTGTTCCATAAGCGTGTTGGCTTGCTGCTCGTGCTGCTCAATGGTGGCAAAAACCTGAGCCGAATTATTTTCGACTTCTTGAAGCTGTGCAAGAATTTCTTCTATCTGAGCTTTATAGGCAGTTGCCTGTTCTAAGACGAGTTCTACTTCTTGGAGCTTGGCACTCAACAACTCAGTTGTTACTTCAATTTCGGGCATGCGTCATGAATTAAAAAACGAAAATAATAAACTAAATTCACGAATAACAAGAAATAGGCAAGGGCTATTCACATGAAAAATCAGGATACAATACTTTGCTTTTACAAAATAGTTACAGCTAAAAAGATGTAAACCCCGGACTGAAGTCTGGGGATGCCGGTGGTGGCGGTCACTGAAGCCTTAAAGGAACGCCAGCAACTCGGGACTTCAGTCCCGAGTGATGAACCAAGAACATTGCTCAAACAGGACGCACAAAAGCTTTTAGGGAACGTGCAGACCCCGGACTCAAGTCCGGGGATGCGGGTGAGAGGCCAAGTGCGTGGTGCTAGCAACTCGGGACTTCAGTCCCGAGTCATGAACCAAGAACACTGCTCACGGCAGGACGCACAAAAGCTTTTAGGGAACGTGTAAACCTCGGACTGAAGTCCGAGGATGCTGGGGGGCAAAACGGACATGCCCCTCACATGACGGTGATCACCACCAACGAAATGCCCGCGTGAGGGGTGGAAAGGGGCTCTGCAGGAGCGCCCCAGCGGGGCCGAAGCCCTGCACGACCCGACCGGTGGCTGTGGAGCGGTAGCGGAACAGGCAACGGGCACGCCCACAAATTAAATCACCTGAAAAAAAATGGGAATGACGTGATGTTTGTCATACACCTGTAAGCAGGGAATACTGTTCTTTGCGCATGCTTTTAGATGAAAATGTTGTTCAGAATGGGTTCACATGGGAAGACTACTATGGTTTGTGTGAACGCTTGGTTGCGGAAAAGAAATCGACTTGGCCGGATCGGGATGATGCGGAACATGCGCATTTTACGGAGTTGAATTTACACCGGATGAAGCGGGTTTTTAGAACGCTCCTACTGGGGGAAGAACTGCTGGAGCAATTTTCGGAAACGCCCCGTCAGCTGTGGATTTTAATAGCAGAATCCTGGTGTGGTGATGCCGCTCAGATCGTTCCGGTGATTGCGCGTTTGGCGGGTGTGAGTCCGACGATACAACTGCGTATTTTGCTCCGCGATGAGCACCCGGAACTCATGGATTTGTTTCTGGTAAACGGCAGTCGCTCGATTCCCAAACTTATTTGCGTGGATCCGGATTCGTTTGAAGTCCGCTGGGATTGGGGACCGCGTCCGGCTGGCGCTGTTGAGGTTGTCAAAAACGTGAAGCTACAAGGGGGCGACAAAGAGCAGATTTCGCTGGCTTTGCAGGAATGGTACAACAAAGATCGCGGTCAGTCAACGATGAACGAGTTGGCCGGTCTGATCTGAATTTAGACGTTGAAGCGGAAGTGCATGATATCGCCATCTTGCACCACGTATTCCTTGCCTTCGACCGCCAGTTTCCCGTTTTCGCGGCAGGCTGCTTCTGAACCGAATTTTATAAAGTCGACGTACTTGATGACTTCGGCACGGATGAATCCTTTTTCGAAATCGGTGTGGATCACTGCGGCTGCCTGTGGGGCTTTCATGCCAACGGTGATGGTCCAGGCGCGGACTTCCTTCACTCCTGCTGTGAAATACGTTTGCAGGTTGAGCAAGTGATACGCTTTCTTGATGAGCTTGTTAACACCAGGTTCTTCGAGTCCGATTTCGCTCAGGAAAGCGACTTTGTCTTCGTAGGTTTCGAGGGAGGCAATTTCTGCTTCCATGGCAGCGGTGATGATCAAAATCTCAGCGCCTTCATCGGAAATAGAGGCGCGAACGGCGTCTACGTGAGCATTGCCTGTTTGAGCAGATGCTTCATCTACATTGCAGATATACATCACCGGTTTGTTGGTGAGCAGGTACAGATCATTGGCAAATTCAATGTCATCGGGCTTATCCAACTTCACGCTGCGTGCAGATTTACCCTGATTGAGGACATCGCGGTATTGGGATAAAATATCGTGGGCGCGCTTGGCATCTTTGTCGCCGGTTTTGGCCAGCTTCTCCACTTTCTGAAGACGTTTTTCCACGGTGTCAAGATCTTTGAGCTGCAACTCGAGGTCGATGACTTCTTTGTCGCTCACCGGATTTACGCGGCCGTCCACGTGCACCACATTGTCGTCGTCGAAACAGCGCAACACGTGCAAAATCGCATCGCATTCGCGGATGTTTCCGAGGAACTGATTGCCCAGTCCTTCGCCTTTGGACGCTCCTTTGACCAATCCGGCAATATCAACAATCTCCACGGTGGTAGGCACGATGCGTTCCGGATTGACGAATTTTGACAGTTCTGTCATACGTTCGTCCGGAACGGTGATCACCCCTACATTGGGTTCGATGGTGCAGAAAGGAAAATTGGCTGCCTGTGCTTTTGCATTGCTCAAACAGTTAAAAAGAGTGGATTTCCCTACGTTTGGAAGTCCGACGATACCGCATTTAAGTGCCATAGATTTTCTGAAAATGGGCGCAAAGATAGTTTAATTGATGGAAGGGAAATCGGGCTGTGCGGTTCAGTCTTTTATGCAGAATTTTACCTGCCAGCCCTGCGCTGTTTTGATATGTAGAAAATACGTTCCTGCTGGAAATTCCAATAGCGAAATAAAGGCCTCATTCGAAGGCATTATATGACTTTCATGCGATGTATTCAGTTTCATCTACTGCGTGACATGCAGATAAAACTAGTTCAAACCCAACACGTAAATGCAACCATGTTTCCACCACAAGCCTATAAGCTGTTGCGTGATGCACATGACAAGCGCATAGCCTATTAAGCCCACATGGAGCACTATCAAGACTGTTTTTCGCTCCTGAAAATGACGTTTTACCACATCGGCATAGATGGGGATTGAGAGGGCCATCATGAGCCCTACCCACACTCCGAAATGCTTGTTGGTAAAGAGATGCACGTAAGCATGTTGCGGCATAACAACACCCCAGGCTGCCGAGGCGACAAACAGGGCGATGCAGATCTGAAATAGACGCGGCGATTGTTTGCGTAAAACGGGCAGCGACCAACACAGTGTAGCCAGTAAAAACCAGCCCGGCAGCAGGTAATAGCGTTCCATGCGGTTGAACCAATCGATCGGAATCTGCCAGGCATTTTGTGTCACCGAAAAGGGTTTCTCGGGAATATAGCCCACGTCATCGGCGCCGGTGGTGCGGAAGACAAGCGCGTTTTTCATGTCTTCGATGGCCAGACGAAA
>CALQRR010000311.1 GCA_943333015.1 Chitinophaga pinensis
GAGCATCCCATTCATAAGTCGATCCTACTCTGAAAATACCATCACCCAGCGGAACACCATAAATGCTGCTGTTGAAAATTTCATGCGGCAATCCCGGAGCATGAATCAACAATACTTCTCCTTTGGCGGGATTAAACGGCAATGCTTTAAACCAAGGATTTTCCGTTGCCGCTGAACCTTCGCAGAAAATTATTTTGCGGGCCTCAATCTCTTCATATCGAATTCCAGTTTCTGTCACTTCTAACACTTCAGGATCAAAGTGCGTTTCAAACAACAATCCCTTCTCTGATAAAATACGCCTCACGCCATTGAGCCACGATCGCGTATCAACGAATCCTGCTCCAAAAACCCGCGCTCCACCAAAAGGCTGATTGAACCAGGGCTTCTCTTCTTCTGAGGGTGTTGCTTCCAAAAATGCGTCAAATTCGGGTTCTGATTTCCGGGCATTCCAGTCCTGCATTTCTCCCTCACTGCCATGAATGCGGTGTAAGTTGATGGGAAAAAATATGGGCAAACCGGTAAGTTCCTCCTGACTGGCGTAAAAACGGCGGGCTTCGCGCAGGCTTTCTTTTGCTCTCCAGCTAAATGTAATCCTTCTGAATACTATGGGATTAAATAACCCTGCTGCTACACGAGAAGATGAGGAGGGGTCTGTAACATCCATCACCTGTACGGTTGCGCCATTCGAAATAAGCTCCAATGCCAAGGTGCTGCCGGCAATTCCTTGTCCAACAATCAGGTAGTCACACTTCATGGCACGAAGATAATCCGATCCGGGAGTATTCCCCATCACAGTTTCTCCCCGAACCTATGTACTTTTGACCATGCTCCGAACGCTCTCGTATTTATTCCTCATCCCCTATTGGATCTGGCTCATGCTGGTTTTTTTGGCCTTTTTGGTGACTTCCAGCCTCGCCGGATTGATTCTCATTCCCATTCTCGGAAAACGGGCGCACGAGCCTATGATGGCCGTCTATAAATTCTGGTCGTTTACCTTTTTTCTCTGCTCCGGCATTCGGATACGCTCCACCAACCGGGAGATCTTGTTCGACAATCTCCCTTGTATCGTCGTTTCAAACCACGGATCGAATCTCGATATGTTTATTGGTGCATACGGCCTGCCTTTATCTGTGAAGCCAATGGCCAAAGTGCAGCTGAAGAAAATGCCGCTACTGGGATTTCTCTTTTCGACCGTTTGCGTTTTGGTAGATCGAAGCAACAAAGAAAGTCGGGACAAAAGTTCCCGTGCCATGATAGCTGAAATACGAAATGGAAAAACCATCTTCATCTATCCCGAAGGCACACGTAACAAAGGCGACAAGCCCTTGAATGATTTCTACGACGGGGCTTTTCGTTTTGCGATCGAAAGCCAAAGACCAATCGTGGCCATGTGTTCGATCAATGCCCGCAAATTGAACCCTTCCGATAGTTATGCTGTCCGACCGGGAACAATCCGGATTCGTTATATGGGGCCTTATTCCACCGCTGGATTGACAAAGGAGGATCTACCGAAACTGAAAGAGCAGATTTACTCGGATATGTATGCGACTATTCTGCAAGAAGATCCGATGTACCGGCATCTGCTATAAACGTCCGCCCAATACAAACGCTTTCTTGATTTTGGATGTTTTTCCATCCAGCGTAAAGGCATCCAACACAAATACATAGATTCCTAATCGCGCTTTTTCACTGTTCTCATTGATGCCGTTCCAGGAATACTGTCCCGAAGTTCCCAGCAACAGATTCCTGCCGATGTACTTCACAAAGCGGCCGTTGGAGTCATAAATACTCAACGTGCCGGTAAAGCCAGGCGCGTCGAATGCATACGCGAAATTCACCACATCATCAAAGCCATCTCCATCAGGCGAAAACACCTCCGGCGAAATCGTTACACTGCCCGGTTGTGCTTCAGTAAGCGGGCTGTATTGTGAATTCCGGTAAGCAGGTGTGCCAAAGCCTACATTCGATGCTGCGGAATTCCAATTGGTGTTGTCATCCGAAGGACGGTCATAATTCACCCGCTCCAGACTTACACCGTCTAAATTATTCAGCAAAGCATAATGCAATGCTGTGGTGTAAAACATCTTATCAATAATGGCATAATCGGCAACACGGCTAATCGCAACACTTCCATCATCATTGTTCATCGAAGGAAATGCGCCCATCTCCCAAAATCCGTTGGGATTGCTGGTATAGTAAAAGTCCTTCACTCCCGGAATATCCTCCGTCAGCAGCAGGTATTCTCCCGGAAATAACAAATATCCCTCAGGTGCAATCGGCTCAATGTCTACCGGCACGCCTACGAGTGTATCAAACTGACTAAGTTGCAAGGTTGATAAGTCAATAATCTTCGTGGAGCGGTTATAAATTTCCACATAATCACTCGCCCCGTCTTTTTCGTTGCTCAAAATTTCATTGATAACGATATCGTTAGGTAAGGCCGTTTCCGGAATGGCAAAACGCCCTGTGGATGCTACATCAAACGCATTTCCAACACAATCCAGCAGGGTAGAAGCGATGCTGATTGTATACAATACACCCGATTGCAAAGGACTGTTAAGGGCCAGTTTTACAGAACGAAAATCCGGAGAAAACGTCTCGATACTCACCGGCTGTCCTATGCTTTGATCGATGGTGTAGGAAGTCAGACTTAATGCGCTGGAATTCAGAATGGTTTCAGTAAAGAAAACACGAATGGTATCGGTTGCAAGCACAACAACGCGGTCAATTTGAGGGGATTGCTGATCCGTACTTGAGGAATACACACTGTTGCGTTTTCCTGGAGATCCACCCCAGTTGCGATTAGAGGCAATCCAGTTTTCGGATCCGGCACACGGTTGCATCGGACTTATTTGTTCGAGCGAAAAGCCACCCTCTGCTTTCACGGTATTTTGATACCAGGTGTCGGCATACGTCACCGAGGAGATAACCACCGAATCGCTGTCGTACAAACTTAACCGTGCACCTGTATTGGTTAATGCCGGAAATGAAGTTAACCCGGCAACCGGAAGTGAATCGGAGTAATATTCTTGTCCGGCAATGCTTGTGAGAACGACAAAACTATCGGGCTGAAGTACAATTGCAGGAATGACTTTCCGGTTGGTCCCGGCTTCAATCATCCAGTTTTCTAAATTGATCGGAAACGCGGTCCGGTTCATCACTTCCACATACTCAACCGAAGGTAGTCCTGCCGAAGGATCTGGATCGGCCATGATCTCATTGATCACCACGTCGTAAGGCTTGGGACGGTAGTATAAGAACGGAATCTGCTGGGCATTCATATCATTGCCAGCCAAGTCTTCAACCGCTGTTACTGTGAGTATATTTTGGACACCTTCTTGAAATGCGGTGATGAAGGTGAGCGTTACACGCGAAAAAGAAGTGAGTGAACGAACGGCTGATACGGGCTCGCCAATGCTATTGTTTACGAGGTAGTTTTCCGTTGCTTCAGCCGTTGCTTGGCTCACACTTTCCGAAAATCGTAGCTCGAGGGAATTGGCTGAAAGGACTTTCACTTCCTGAACTACAGGAGCAACATTGTCCACAATGATTGGCCCTACATAGAAGTTATCGGCATAATATTTTTGACGGTTAGCGCTCGAATACCGCACCACCAGACCAAAAAAGGCAGA
>CALQRR010000312.1 GCA_943333015.1 Chitinophaga pinensis
AAATCGTAATTTTGCCACATGATTTTACCCATTGTCGCTTACGGAACGCCCGTACTGAAGCAAAAAGCAGCTTTTATTGATTCCGAGCATCCCGGACTGAATGATCTTATTAGCAACATGTTCGATACCATGTATTATGCACATGGCGTTGGATTGGCAGCACCTCAGGTTGGTCAATCGTTGCGTTTATTTATCATCGATGCCACTCCTTTTGCCGAAGACGAGCCCGCACTTCAAGGGATAAAAAAGGTGTTTATCAATGCGGAGATTATCGAAGAAACAGGAACGGAGTGGAAGTTCAACGAAGGGTGTCTGAGCATACCAACTGTTCGCGAGGATGTTGAACGCAAGCCGGTCATACGGATAAAATATCAGAATGAGCATTTCATTCATTTTGAAGAAACGTTTGATGGCATTTTGGCGCGTGTAATTCAGCATGAATACGATCATATTGAAGGTGTTTTATTCACCGATCGCTTGAGTCAGCTCCGACGAACGTTGCTTCGCGGAAAGCTTCAGGAGATTTCAAAAGGAAAGGTAAAAGCCGATTATCGCATGAAATTTCCGCTGTTCCGCCGGTAGTGTTCTGCTTTTTCTATTTTTACGGTTCTTAACCATTCAGTTACCCATGAAGTTAGCTCAACTTATAACAGGTATTACATTTTCCGGATTACTCATTATTGCAGCTTGCAGTGGTGGACGCGACGAAAAACTCACTAAGATTAAAGATTTAGAAACCCGCCTTTTGCAAGATTCATTGAAAGCAAAGGATGAAGTTGCTGCATACAATCTGCAGGTAGCCTACACAGATTTTGCTGAACGTTTCCCTCAGGATTCTCTTGCTCCTGAATACTTATTCAAAGCGGCTAATCTGAGCATGAGTTTGAATTGGGGAAAATCTGCAATCGATATTTTGGAAAAGTTTCTGAGCATATATCCCGATCATAAACGTGCATCTGAAGCGCTGTTTTACAAAGGTTTTGTATATGACAATCAGCTTAATGATGATGCAAAAGCGGGTGAGTGCTATCGTGAATTTCTAAAAAAATATCCGACCCATGAATTTGCATCTAGTGCCGATGCATCCATCAAAAATCTGGGTAAGACAGATGAGGAGCTTATCCGTGAATTTGAAAAGATGAATTCCGATACGTCTACTTCTGCTTCAGCGGGAGCTTCGGCTGACGTTACCGCGAAATAATTCCGATGACGTTTATCCCAAAGGATAACGAGCCATCGATCCCTCTTCGGCGCTGGAGAAAATCCCTTCCTGGTATTTGAAATACCCAGTCATCGCTATCATGGCTGCATTATCGGTGCAAAATGCAAACGGCGGAATGTGCACGTGGTAGCCTTGGTTTTCTAGTCCTTTCATGGCATCGCGTAGTCCTTTGTTGGCCGAAACACCGCCTGCAAGTGCGAGTGTTCTTATGCCGGTAGCGTGCGCAGCTTGAAGCAATTTTTTAAGCAATATATTCACAATAGTATGTTGCACGGAAGCACATAAATCCTGAATGTTTTTTTCAGCAAAACCCGAATCTTTCTTCACTTCATCGCGCACCAAATAGAGGAAAGACGTTTTTAAACCACTAAAGCTGAAGTCAAATCCATCTGCTTTGGGTTCGGGAAACACAAACCTGTTTGGATTGCCTGTTTGTGCCAATGCATCTACCATCGGTCCTCCCGGATAGGGGAGTCCGAGAATCTTCGCTACTTTATCAAATGCTTCTCCGGCAGCATCATCGCGCGTTTCTCCAAGTACATGCATCCGTAACGGACTGTCCACCCGCACAATTTGTGTATGACCACCCGAAACAGTCAGGCATAAAAATGGAAACTGTGGAGCTGGGTGATCGCCTTCAATAAAATGCGCCAGAATGTGCGCCTGCATGTGGTTTACTTCGATCAATGGGATGTTCAAACCCAAGGATAATCCCTTAGCAAACGAGCCACCAACCAATAAACTACCAAGTAATCCAGGTCCGCGCGTATAGGCAATGGCATGTAGGTCGCGTTTACCTATTTTTGCCTGACGAAGCGCTTCATCCACCACCGGAACGATGTGCTGCTGATGTGCCCGCGAAGCCAGTTCGGGAACAACACCGCCCCAATTGCGGTGAACTTCCTGTCCGGCAACCACATTGGCAAGCATTTTGCCATCCGCTAAAACGGCTGCCGCTGTGTCGTCGCACGAAGATTCAATGCCTAATATATACACCGGTTGACCGTTCATCATCAATTTTTCTGTCATTAAACTACTGCGCAAAATAACGGGATTTTTTTTGCTCTCGGTGCTGCTTTTGCTCGCCGGGTGCATTGTCTTGTTTCAAAGTGGTCGTTTCCAAACCTGGTTGGCTCATGAAGTTGCTGCCCGGTTGACAGAAGCGATCGGTGCTAAAGTCGACATACGTGCTGTGAAAATCAGTTTCTTCGATCGAGCAACCATCGAAGGATTTTACGTGGAAGATCTTCACAAAGACACGTTATTATATGTGGATTACATCGATGCAAATTTCGATGATGTGTATTTGGGGTTTTCACATTTCGACTTTGACCATGTCACCCTTCGGAATGGACAATTCAACGTCCGTCAATTCCAGGGCGAGGAAGACCTCAATATTCAGTTTATCCTTGATGCCATAAAAGGTCCGCGCGACACCACCAAAAAAGCGCCCTCTAAACCACCAGAACTGTTTTTCTGGGATGTAGACGTAGAGAACATTGATTTTACGTATGAATTTCGTGATACCATTCCCGATACTGGTTTCGGAATGAATTACGACCACTTAAGAATCCGCGACATTAGTGCAAAACTGACAAATTTCCTGCTGATAGATGACTCGCTTTCTGGCAAAATCAGGCACATGAAATTGCGGGAAGAAAGTGGTTTTCAAGTAGATGATTTCAATGCAGATTTCATTGTGGCCTACACCATGATGGATTTTGCCAACTTAAGTATCAAAACTCCCCGTAGTTCGATTGAAGGCAAAGTGCATTTCGATTACGATAAATACGGGGATATGAGCGATTTCATTGAGAAGGTTCAGATGCGAGGCAAAATCAGAAAGTCCTCTGTCAACCTCGATGAACTTGCTTTTTTTGCGCCTGAATTACGAGGACTCAAGCAACAAATAGCCTATTCTGGAGGATTTAAAGGAACCGTTGATCATCTGAAAGGATTCAACACCTTGCTCCAATTGGGAGAAGACACCCGCTTCATTGGCAGCTTTATAATGGATGGCTTACCGGATACCGAAAAAATGTTTTTCAGGTTGAACATTGTCGACCTACAAACGACTCGTTCGGATTTGCAACGGCTCGAGAATTATCCGTTTATACTAGGGGAGAAGCTGGCAATTCCAGCGTTGGTTGATCGGATGGGTCTTATCTCTTACAAAGGATCGCTCACTGGCTATTTGGACGATGTTAAAGCGCAAGGGCAATTGTCGACAGAAACGGGTGATCTGGATTCTGATCTTCGGGTTTGGTATCGTTCAGACATTCAGCAGTATGCATATGCGGGTCGCTTTTCATCCAAAGAAGCACGTCTGGGGGAGTTATTAGGGATGAAACCTGTGCTTGGCAATCTCGCCATCGATGCCGAGATTAACGGAGTTGGATTTGATGAAG
>CALQRR010000313.1 GCA_943333015.1 Chitinophaga pinensis
AAGAATTGATAGCACAGTTTATTTACCTTCAAACAAACCTGACTATTATTCATTCCCTGCATGCAAATCGGTTTTTCTCCCTGTCCGAACGATACCTTTATTTTTGATGCACTGGTCAACCAAAAATTGACGGATGTGGAAACGCCGGACGTGGTGTTGGCCGATGTGGATGCACTCAATCGCAAAGCGTTGTCAGGCGAACTGGATGTGACCAAGTTATCGTTTGGTGTTCTTGCAACTGTTTCGGAACATTACCAAGTGTTGGATGCCGGGAGTGCACTTGGTTTTGGATGTGGCCCTTTGCTGATTTCCAGAAATCCGCTGCCTGCTGATCCTTCGCTGATCAATTCCCTGAAGATTGCCATACCGGGAAAATCCACCACAGCCAATCTTTTACTAACCATGGCTTTTCCAGATGCGCAGCATAAAGAGGTGTATCTATTTTCAGAAATTGAAGAGGCGGTACTTAGCGGCAAGGTCGATGCTGGACTGATTATCCATGAAAATCGGTTTACCTATCAACAAAAAGGATTGCACAAGATCATTGATCTGGGTGAATTCTGGGAAAAACGAACTGGATTGCCCATTCCGCTGGGTTGTATTGCGGTGAAGCGCTCCTTACCGGAAGCACGCAAACAAGCTATTGGTAAAGCCATTCGGCAAAGTGTAGAACATGCTTTTGCATTTCCCGAAGAAACCATGCCCTATGTTTCGGCACATGCGCAGGAAATGGAGCCAGATGTGATGAAGCAGCACATAGCGTTGTATGTAAATGCGTATAGCGTCTCGCTGGGAGAATTTGGAAGAGCGGCTATTGAACGCCTTTTAACAGAAGGGCAACAGGCCGGATTGCTCCCGGAAATTACCCGCCCTTTGTTTGTTGATCCGCAGCAATGAATGTAAAAGGGGGCTCCAGCACTTCTACCACGCAGCGCTGAGCAATGGCACCATAGAGATGCGGAAAGAATCCAGATCCATCGTCGGCAGCTTCATAAATGAGGGGGACATTGATCAGGGTTGTGTCTATTTTGAGAATCCGAATCTGTTGGGTTTTACCCGAAAAAAAACGTTTGATCGTTGACATCAACTGCTCCACGCGTGAGCAATGAATATACCCTTCCTCTTCGAGTGATGCGGCTTCGTACTCGGGCTTTTCCGATTGCTTGTTCCAGTCCGAAAGCAGAACAATATGATAGATGAAACGTGGCGCTGCCATGGTAGTTTGTCTTACAAAAGTACATCAAACATATACATCCTAATAAATTAAAAATTGGCTTTCAGGGCACATCTAAACAACCTCCCCGGTGCACTGATACCACTTGCAAAAACCCGGTATTGCTGATCGAGCAAATTATCGCAAGAGAAATTCAGCTCCAGCGTTTTGGAAGGTTTCCAACTTACTTGCACATGCAACGTTTGCCAGCCTGGCATGCCCGCAGCTGTGGCGTATTGCAAATTATCCTCGCCAAGTATGTTGTAACGATCTAAGGTTTTGGGAGCATGGAACATCACCCAGAATCCGGCGGCCCATTTTCTATTCCAAGACCGCTCGAGTGCTACACGGCCGTAAACCGGCGGAATATGATCCAAGGGGACAAAAATGCTGTCGGTAACAATTTCGCCCACCGTATAATGTGCCGTTGCGCTGATGCTGTAATGGGTGAAGCATTTCCATGTGAATCGTGCATTGACGCCCCGCAGCACTGCCTGCTGCGCATTGATATTGCTTCGCACAGCTGAAAGTACACCGTCGTAAAGCACCGAATCGGCGCCGTTCAAACGTGCGTTGCCCGTAACAAGTGCATCGTGCAGCCATGTTTGAAAAACACCCGTCTGTAAGGAAAACCGTCCGCCCTGATTCCAGCTCACCGAAGCATCCACAGTTTCGGTGCGCTCGGGTTTTAAATCCGGATTGGGAATGAGGAGTGTGCCCGGATTGGAATCAAACACCTTGGCCAGATCGTCCACATTGGCTGCGCGAAAACCCTGTGCAATATTGCCGCGGATCTGCAAACGCGAAACGGGTGAATACACCCATCCAGCCTGAGCACAAAGAATGCGCGTGTGCTGTTTGGCTTCTGTAAACGGAAATGGATAAAACGTTTGCTCACCAAACTCCGCTTGCAATATATTCCAGGTGTAACGCATGCCCGCGGTTAACACCAGCTTTTTGAAAAAGGACCGTTGAGCGGTTAGATAGAGTGCGGCATTCATCACGCTGCTTCCACCAGCAGGATAGCGCGTACTGGCAGCGTTGCGCTCCCCAGTTTGAATATTTTGCGAAAATGCCGTTGATTTTACTGTGTTAGCATAGCCCTCGAACCCAAAATAGAGTTTGGTGTAGCCCACATTTTTAAGCCAATCGCCATTGATAGAATATGCTCCGACGGTTTCGTTGCGCGATGTTTTTGTGTCGTTACCAAAGCGGCGTGAAACACGGCTTTCCTGATTGTATTGCCAGGCAGCGATGATCCGGCCGGAATCGAACCAGCGACGCGATGTATAAAAATCGATCTGATAGGAAGCCAGCGCATACGTTTCGGGACCATAATACCATTGGCTGTATACCGGATTACCGGTGGACGATTGTTCGGAAAGTCGGTCGTAGCGGTGGACTGCTGTGCTGGTAGAAAATTGCACATTGAATTGGTGCCGCGGACCATTTGGGGTATCTAAAAGCCAACGTTGCTGAACATTGAGTTGCGAATAGCCGGAGTTACGCTGCACAAGCGGATTGGCATTGACAACAGCCAGATCCTGACCGTTTACATGACCCGCATATACGGTGTTTAACCATTCCGGGCGGGCATTGTGCGCTCCCTGACGGACATCGCCAAAGCTGCCAAGGCTCAAGGAAGTCCGAACGCCCCAACGTTTAAAACCCGCGTTTATCCAAACATTTGTTTGAGCTTCCTGATCTAAATACTGAAAGTTACCCGATGAATGGCGCAACATGAAACCGGCATGCACTTCCTTGGATTTTCCATTTTGAGCTAATTGGGCTTGTTGCGTGCTAACGGCAATGACACCGCCGAGCGCATCGCTTCCGTAGATGGAAGAGCCTGATCCGGAAATCACTTCCACCAGATTGGCGGCATTGGGATCGAGGCGCAGGAGATTTTGTAAATGACCGGCTCTGAAAATGGCAGTATTCATACGTACACCATCCACGACAAGCAAAATCCGGTTCGCTTCAAAGCCACGGATTACGGGACTTCCACCACCGAGTTGACTTTTCTGCACAAATACTTCCCCGCTCCTTTCGAGGGCATCGGCCATGTTGGTAGGATTGGTTTTGGCGGGAGAAGAAAGCTGGAAGATATCACCGGGCAGCGAGGAAAGTGGAGCCCGTAATCGGGTCGACACGATTTCCATCTGCGCAATGAGCGTATGCGGATGCTGCAGGCGTATGGTGATGAGCCGGCTCGTCCACATTTCAGGTTGGATAGATTGGCTGATCATGCTCGGGAATGTGACCTGAATTTCTGTTTTCCTCCATGTGGGTGGAAGGAGAGCAATGCCATCCAGTCCGGTGGTGAAACGCGATTTTTGATTGGGAGATGTGATGGAAACACCGGATAATGGTTTTCCATCGGCATCATCGAGCACGCGGATGCGCTGCGCCT
>CALQRR010000314.1 GCA_943333015.1 Chitinophaga pinensis
AGCAATGCCACATCCGGCATTGGTGGTACTAACAGTGCCGGTTAAAGCAGCCGGTTGGGTAACAAGTACACTGGCATTTTGCTGACAACCGGCTGAATTACTAATAACAACCGGATAGGTTCCGGCAGTCAGCCCAGGGAGTGTTGCTGCGTTCACCGAAGGATATCCTTGCCAGAGGTAGGTATATGGGCCACCGGTCATCGTTACAGTGGCACTTCCCGTATTTCCACCAGCGCATGCGACAGGAACGGAGTTCGTCACCGGAACCGGAAGTGGACTTACGACCACATGTGCAGTATCGTGGTCAATCATTCCCGCGGCATCTGTTACAGTAACAATATAGTTGGTTGTTGATACTGGGCAAACGGAATGTGGCCCCGCTCCACTGAGAATAGCTGCTGACCAAGTATATGTATATGGCAGTGTTCCGCCAATTGCAGTTGCCTGCAGATTGACACATGAACCCGGACAAATAGCCGCATCGTTTACCACAACCTGCGGACCGCAATTCACCTCAACCGGTTCAATAAGCGTATCGGCGCGGCAGAGGTAATTAATAATCAAACGAACCGAATACGTTCCCGGAGTTGCATAGGCATGCGAAGGACTTTGAAGTGTGGAGGTATTTGCGGCACCTGAACCCGGTTCTCCAAAATTCCAGTTGAGAGACTGAACAGGATCGTTGCAAGAAGCCTCATTAACAATATCCGTTGCAGAGAAAGAGGCATTCAGACAAGCAACTCCATAAGTGAAGGGAATTTCTTCCATGAAGAAACTCTGATTAAAGTTTGGCAATCCCGCCTTACAAAGAGATCCTAAGCTGAGCGCCACTCCGTTGATATTAAATCCACATCCTGGTGCTGCCACATTGGGAAAATCAATAACACCCAGCCAGCCTTGTCCGGAACGAGTAAAATAGAGCTTCCCATCGGGCCCGAGTTGTAAGGTGCGGATAAATCCAGCCGATGAACCTCCTGCTGCCAACGAAGATGCGGCGATTGCGGCATTTGAACCGGCGCACAAGTCAACCTGATAGATCAGAATATTGGATGGTGCTGAAGAAACACATCCGGTATAATAGAGGTATTTACTGTTTGGCGAAAATTCTACACCATAGCAATTTCCTGCAGTGTTGATTGTAATGGGATTAGAGGCCGTGCCAGTAGATGGATTATAATCAAAGATCTGAACATAATCCTGTCCGGCAGGATCATACACCGCAAAGGCTAACTTCCGTCCATCCGCCGATACCTTCATACAGCCAATCACCGTTTGATCCTGAACAGACCCAACCGATGAAATGACAGGACTAGCCGATAATCCAGTCGGTGTTAATAACCAGGACATGATAGTATTATCGCCAAAACCATGAGCAATAATCCACACATCCCGTTTGTTACAATGCATCACTGCGGTGAGTTTTTCTGTTGCTGGAGTATGTAGCAAAACATTTTTGGTCGCAGTTACATCTCCCAATCCGCCGTTGAGCGACATGTTGACAATTGAATAACGAATCCCATCAGGTTCTGCATCCTGGTCGGCAGTAAACAAATAATATAAGTTAGTACTAAACGGCTTACGGATGATGACGGCCGACTGGCTCGAAGATGCTCCTCCAAGTAAACCGGAGCCGTTGGCCATCACACCATCATTCCGATTGTAAACATATAAACCATCAGTATACATGAGTATATTCCCTGCAGCATCCGAAATAGATGAAATACCTTCTGCCGAATTCAATGCACCATTAGCAAATGCAACGGGTGATCCGGAATTGAAGGTTATTCCCCCGCCCCCGAAAAACCAATTAGCAGCTTCGTTTTGAGCTTTGGCATCTTGAGGAAACAGATTCAACAAGAAAACAAACATATACAAGTGTCTTCCCGAAGTCTGAAGAAGTGCTTTGAAGGACAAATGTGGATGAGCAATCACAGATGTAAGTCTTTTCATTTTGCTGGCGATAACAGGCATGAAAAAATGGCAAAGCTGTCGCAGGAAGGCTTGCTCTATTGAGCTGCCATACGTGTCTGTATCACTTGTAATTGCTGGAGAAGTGTTTACTTCCCGTGTGAAACATCTGCTTACTGCTTGAGCCCTAAAAACTCAACGCAGTGATCTACTTCATTTCCGATTTCCTAACCTGTAACAAAACTATTTTTTCGAAACCGTTATCCCCAACGAAAGGAATTGGATTTCTTACATAAGGTCAGTTGATTGCAACAAAAAAGGCGCTTGTTCTTACAAGCGCCTTTCGAAATGGGAGTGGATAACTATTAATTCAGCAAACCAGATAACTCGGCTGAATACTTTCCAAATTCAAGGTCGTTCTTTGCTTTATTCTTCATTTCAGGCATAGCAGAAATAGCCTTTGTCAAATTAGAAACAACACCTTCTTTGTTGTTGCTGCGCGCTGCAATAACAGCACGGAGGTAAAATCCATCAGCATTGTCCTTATCGGTGCTACAATCGAGTGTTTGAGTGGCTCCTGAAGCATTCCCAGCAAGAAGTTTTGCCAATGCTGCATTGTAACTGCACTCAGAACCGAAACTGCTCACAGCTTCGCTGTATTTTCCATTGGCAACCGCCAGATTTCCTTGATTATGCGCGGCGGCTGGAGAAGCTCCTGCGGCTGCAAAATACTGTGCGGCTGCTTTACGGTCACCTTTCATTGCTGCTACAACACCAAGGTTATTCTGAACCAACGCATTGTTACCCGCTACGCGCGATGCTTTTTCAAACTCCGCCTGTGCTTCATTTACTTTCCCCTGATTGACATACATCACACCCATATTATTGAAACCACGGAAATCTTCTGGGTAACGACGGGCGTATGCATTGTAAATAGCCATTTTATCGGCATCCGTAAAAACCAATGTCGATGCATAAAGAAGTTCTTCGATACCCAAAGAATCAGGTGATGACAATGCCGTTTTGTAGATCTGATCGTCCGTACGTGTTTTCATACGAGCAACAAGATTGATTTCAGCGCGGCGAAGTTTCGGAAAGTATGCTTCATAGATTGGATCAAAAGCAGCCATTTTCTTGAATTCTTCCTCACGGGCTTCTGGATCAGAAATGTTGGTGATGATTTTCATCGCCTCATCTTTACCACTGATGGAAGAAGTTTGAAGCATCTTTTTCAAACCATCCCAGTCTTCGTAATCGGTCGTAATCTTGTTATAGAATCCTTCCTTCGTCTCCAGACCTTTCAGTTTCGCCTTTTTGAAACGTGAAACCATTACCTTATAAGACTCATCTGCACGATTTTCCGAAAGTTTGGAGTTGCGGGCAAGTTCCCCTTCGGGTGATGCATATCCATAGATGTCCATCTTCACGAATTCAGATCCGTTTTTTGCTGCACGATCAATAAACCGATTCATGTTATCCGATTCATCACTCTTCAACTCCACATTCCGAACTTCCCAGGAATCAACCAAATAATATATGTTGGCTTTCTGAGTAACCGTTGGATTCTTGTCAAATTTGTCCGTTGCCAGAACAGCCTGATAATCTTTCTTCAGTAACAATGGCGTTACAATGGTCCCTTTTGCAATTGAAAGCTCCGGCAGACTCGTCGATTTTGATTTGTATTGCGCCG
>CALQRR010000315.1 GCA_943333015.1 Chitinophaga pinensis
AGCCAAAGAACCTAAATCGAAGTCTGTATCTTGGCAACCATCGCCAATCCAAACAAAATGACAACCATCCTGAGAAGCAAATGCACGGATTTTTTCTGGATAACGCGCGCAACTAACTCCTCCAAAAGAAGATTCAGTTACTCGAACATCATTTCCAGCACCGTTTTTAATTGGGCTTGCAAATTTCAATGTTAAATCTCCTCCAAATCCAAGACTCACGAAGTTTTCGGTATCGTTATTTTCAGGAGCACCTAACGCTTTAGATGGATTACTGCGGCTTGTTGTAACTGTAGAGCCATCATTTTGTTTCTTCTGATTAAACGACACAACTTGATTTGCATAACATGATGCTTGTTCACATGTTGCACCTCCAGAAGCTTTCACTGTTTCATAGTTTGAACCATCAACAGACCAGAAAATCTTAGTTGTATTTGGAGTCGGTAATCCAGTTGAGGAATTAAATTGAGTTGGAGTTTCGAAAAAATTATCTCCTGGAGAAGCAACACCACCACCTGCTACTGATGTACCATATACACTATATGTATAAGCAATTGGGTTTGTTGTATGATTACGAACTCTCCAACGACGAGTAGTTGCAGGTTCGTTAGAACACATTGAAGTAAGTTGTAAAAACTGATTTGGTGTTAAGTCGTTTACTGAAGAAGCAATGTTAATTGATTCATTAGCATTTATTGCTTGAACTTGACCAAAACACAGAACAGCCAACAGGGCTAATGCTGAAATTTTAAAAGGGTTGTTGTTTTTCATTGTTTATTTTTTGGTTAGATTATTCGCAGTGTAAGATTTGAAACAAATATAGACATTAATTAGATACTTAAAATCAAACAGAATGAGCTATAATGAATCTTTAATCCTAAGGCTTGCATAGCAAATTGCTTGAGTAAATATTACATGATCATAGTGTTATAGTAAGAATTGAACCATTACCCTTGGGATTCTGATTAGTGCATTTTGAAGAAAATCTACAATGTCGCGTTGAACCATAATTGAATGTTTGCATAAGCGCGCAAACACCTTCTACATGAAAACCATTTCTTTTTTGTCGGCACTCTTCCTGTTTATCTCCAGTTTTGCTCAAACATCCATTCAATCGGCACAAGAACAGCTCGTTTCGGCACTAAACCAACATAGCATCGAATTAACTCAGCAGCTCTATGCTCCCGGTAAAAATCTCTTTTGTTCTCCTTACAGTTTAAGTGCAGCACTCGCCATGACCTATGCAGGAGCCGATGGACTTACCGCCGCAGAAATGGAAAAGGTGATGCATTATCCAAAGGCATTGACACACGAAGGTTTTTTGATGATGACCAAGCGGATGGAAGAGATAAATGCAAAAGGGAAAGTCAAATTAGCAGTTGCAAATGCGTTGTGGAACCGATTGAGATTGCAAACGGACTATTTAGCGTTAACCAAGAAATATTATAACGCAGAAGTATATCCATTAACAAGCGAAAAACCCATTAACGATTGGGCTTTCCAAAACACCAATGGCAAAATTCCCAAAGTGTTGGAGCCGGGAGATATAACACCGCTCGTCAAACTGGTATTGACCAATGCCATTTATTTTAAGGGCGATTGGGCGAAGACGTTTGAAAAAGAAAATACATCGGGGGCTATTTTTTATAAAACCGACAAAAGCATTTCGTCTTGCAGCTTGATGTATGCAAAAGACCAATATAAATACGCAGAATTCTCAGGATACCAAGCAATAGAACTTCCTTATTCGGGCGATGATTTGAGCATGCTGGTGCTTTTACCTAAAAAGGGAAGTTCGATAAATCAAATGTTGAAAGCCTTAGATGCTCAGGAATTAGATAAAAACGTTCGTGCATTGCAAAGCCAGGAAGTGCAGTTGTGGCTTCCAAAATTTAAATTGGAAACGTCTTATGAATTAAAAGATGTATTGATGCAGATGGGAATGAGTGCCCCATTTAATCGGGCCGATTTTAGCAAAATGACCAAAGACAAAACACCATTGGAAATCAGTCGCATTATTCAAAAAGCGTTTGTTGAGGTGAACGAAAAAGGCACAGAGGCGGCGGCGGTCACCGTGGTAATCATGCGCACAGAATCATCCATTGATCGGGAGCCCAAAATCATTCCGCACTTCCGAGCCGATCGTCCGTTTTTGTTTCTGATACGTGAGCGAAAAACTGGTGCGGTATTGTTTACGGGAGGGATTGAAGAACCCCAATGAACATCGTGAGATTGGCGCCAGTTCCAACATAACATGAAACTGGCCCAGCTACATGACATTGGCTCGGATTTTTAATGTATTTTAATTGCACAATTAGTCATATATAGATAACGTAGTTTGAAAATTCATAGCTTTATAGAAAGACAAAAGCCATGAAAAAATCGCTACTATTCTTGTTCCTGACCACGGTATCTGTTAGTATCCAATCGCAAACCTTGTGGTCAGAAGGTTTTGAAAACTGGTCAATCGTCACCGGTTCTTCCTTGGAAGATCCCAACGGGTGGTTTACGGGTAATATTATTCAATCAATGCTTGGAGGCTCAGCCTGTGTATTGAAATCGGACGATGCACATTCGGGGCAGCATGCCGCTAAACTTGTGATTCCACCCAGTACGACGGGCGATATTTTGGGAGGTTTTATGGAATATGTAGGGCCCATATCGGGAAGGGCTTACTATTTTACCGGTTGGTACAAATGCAATTTGGATCAGGATACGATGCAGCTGGTGGCGGGGATGATGCAGTGGAATACTACTGGATTGGAAAGTGGTATGATTGGCGCCTGTTCGGGTGAGATATCAGAAAGTAGTTCTGATTACACGTATTTTTCTTATCCAATCGACTACATCGGTCTTGAAGTTCCCGATTCGGTCTTAATACTTTTTGCCTATGGTGACGACGTGCTTTCGTTAAACTCGACCTTCACGGTGGATGATCTTGCATTGCAAACAGCATCATCGACCTTGGATTTGGAGCGCTCGCTGATTCCGGTTTATCCCAATCCTTCCAATGGTCGAATTAGCCTGCATCTTCCATCAGCAAATGGCATCCTTCGAATTTATGATAGTGCTGGAAGAACCATTCGCGAAGTGAAACAGGAAGCAGGTCTTCCCATTTCGCTGTTGGATATCTCGAATGAGCCGGCTGGGTTTTATCAGGCTGTATTCATTGATGATAACGGAAAGGCGAGTACACAGAAGCTCATTGTACGATCAGCTGCGGAGTGATTCTGTAACACAGAGTGTTAATGTATCAGAATTGCAGGATGAATGTGTTGGTGTTTGATGAAAGATTCAAAATATCCGTTGTGATTTTACTGAATCTAATTTCCTAAAAAACAGCATATTAAACCTCTCTTTAATCGATTGGTCATGTGATTCGGTTAATTGAAATGACACTCTGGCATCGTCAAAATAAAATGTACGATTAAATCACCACGTTCACCATTCTTCCCGGAACCACAATCACTTTTTTGGGACCGCCTTCGGGAAGCCATTTGGAAGCTTCTTCGTGGCTTAATGCGAGTGCCTGAACTTCGGCTTGCGGCATGTCGGCTGCAACGTGAATCTG
>CALQRR010000316.1 GCA_943333015.1 Chitinophaga pinensis
AAATAGCTATGAGTGATATTGTTTGGATGGCCAATACCAAAAACGACCGCTTTGAAAACATTCTTAGTCGGATGAATGCCTATGCGACTGAAGTATTGGAACCTCAAAACATTACAATCCATTTTGATGAACCACCCGCCCTTTATACCATCCAATTAAACATGGAAAAGAGGAAGGCTTTTTACTTGATCTACAAAGAAGCCATTAATAATCTTGCAAAGTATGCCCAAGCAAGCGAGGTTTTCATTACATTCATGAAAGTGAATGCGAATATTAAAATGATTATTGCCGACAATGGGATAGGTTTTGAGATGAAACCTATCAATGAAAAATCGCACAATGAGAACGGATTGTTAAATATGAAAATCCGCGCAGAAAAATTAAATGGAAAAATAACATTTGAAACATCTCCCGGAAATGGCTTGAAAATCGAACTTATTTTTCCAATCCATTAACCAAACACCCCTAGTATTAGGGGTAGAAATTAACCACTAGTAGATTAATTTTGGCATATGATGAAGGTGCTCGTATACGACGATAATATTGGAAGGCAAGACGCCCTCATGTATTTAATAAAGGAGCAGGAAGACATGCACTTCTTAGCTGCATTTCGAAATTGCAACAATGTACTGGAGGAAGTGGAAAAACTCGCTCCAGATGTCATCTTAATGGATATAGACATGCCTGGAATTAATGGCATTGAGGGGCTGAAGCTTATTCGAAAAAACTTCCCCCAAGTGATGATTATCATGCAGACGGTATTTGAGGAAGATGAAGTAATTTTTGAAGCCATTCAGGCTGGTGCTCATGGGTATTTTTTAAAAAGCACACCGCCTCAAAAGCTTATCGAAGGGATAAAAGAAGTGCTCGAAGGTGGTGCCCCAATGACCGCCATTGTAGCAAGAAAAGTATTAGAGAGTTTCAGACATAAAGAGGCATATGCTATTCATGACAAGTCAGAATTAACTGATGCCGAATTGCGCATTTTATCGGAGCTCGTAAAGGGGTTGAGCTATAAAATGATTGCCGAAAACTTAAACATCAGCTATCATACTGTAAACGGGCACATTAAAAAGATTTACGAAAAGCTGCATGTAAATTCGGCAACCGAAGCGGTGATTAAAGCCATCGATAAGAATCTTTTATCACGATAGATTTTATCATGTATTAGGACATTCTAAAATAGCTCGCGTTGAAAAGAATTGATTGGGATGTTTAACTCCTAAAACAGTTAATCCAATAAAGTATCTGAGCAATATACATCATTCAACATTGTGAAGATATCGGATATATTTAAATGGACTAAGTAATAGTCCGATTCTTCTCCTCTATCCATCGCGCCATGTACTTCGTGCTTTGCAAGGTATGATGCATGAGCATACTGCCCATAAAATTGGCCAAACGGTGCTCTTCGAGATGTGCTAATAAATAGTGAACGCGCTCCATGAATTCCTGCGATGGTGCATCCGATTCAAACAGCGTTTCAAGAAGTTGTTTACCATGCGCTTGAGCGGTTGTCCAATCTACTTTAGATGTGTACAAATGTTCTGCAGCACTGGCAAAATCAGCTGCATCGTCGCATACGTGGCCATTCCAGGGCAGATCCCCCTGCATTCCCTCGGCACCAATTCGCGTGGTAACCGAAGGCGTTCCACACAGCATGGCTTCGAGGAGTTTGCCTTTGATACCTGCACCAAAACGAAGCGGTGCGAGACAAACACGCGCATTTCGCATGACTTCAAAGGCATTGTTGGCTCTTCCGTGAACCAAGAAACCCGAAGCAGGATGATTTAATTGCAATAAAGCAGGCGATGGATAGGAACCATACACATGCATTGTAGCATCGGGTAAAACTTTGCGGATGAGCGGCCAGATGTCGCTTTTCAAATAACGCATCGCATCGGAATTGGGCGGGTGACGAAAATTACCAATGGTGACAAATCCACTTCGCTCCTCAAATGTTGGCTCAAACGAATAGGGCCCTTTAACGTGAATGGGCAAATACTGCAGGAGTTGTTCATCTATATGAAAGACTGACTGCAGCACTTCCATTTCAAACGAAGAAATCATCAAACTCAGGTCGCAACGCAGAATGGCAGCAATCTCGCGCTTAGCCACTTCGCTTTTTAAATCTGAGTCAAGGAGCATTCTACCCTCTTTCACCGCCTGTTGACGCGCCAAACGGAGCAAATGCAAATCTTCGGTATCGAGCAATCGGAGTGCTTGGGGACAGTATTGCGCCACGCGCCAACCAAACTGCTCTTCCATCATGAAACGGTCAAACAGCACCGCATCGGGCTTTAATTCGGAAATAAACGCATCAAAACTCGGGTCGTTTAGCGCAATGATTTCTTTCCGAACAGACGATTCATGCAGCAAAGAAGAAAGTTCACTTTCCCCTGCAGGACAAGCAAAACACACCTTCCATGCATCCTGTTGAAACCACTGTATGAGCTGCATCATTCTCCCGCCAGCCGCCGATGAAGTAGGCTCGGGCCAAACGGTTCCAATGATAAGCAGCTGTTTCATGTCACGAAACTAAGACGAAATCAACGAAACACCGGAATTGAATTCAAATTGATTATTGGGGCGTGCCCGTGTATGCCTTCGCAAAAAGCTACGGCCTACCAGGTCGCGTCATCGCCTCATAGTCCTCACCCGCTGGGTTGCGGGCTAGTTCCGGCTCTACCGCTCACGCAAGGCTGCTAAAATCGGTCTTCATCAAGTAGAACGAGCATCAGCGGGCATAGAAAAAGAAATCAACAGCGCTGTCAAAAACTAGCCGTTTATAAACGTTTACTATACGACTTACATCAAGGCCAATCATTAACTTAGCGTTGGTGGGTGGTTAGTGGTCGGCCCCGCGTGCGCGAGAGAACTATGCTCGTAATTTATTGATTTAGTTTACGCTACCCTCGCGTTCAATGTGCAACGGAATCGTTTCAACATGTTCCCATTTCATTACATTTACCATCCAACCTGCTCCCCATGAAAAGAATCTACTTCCTGTTGGTGATTTGCATCCTTGCTTCATTAGTAGCAAATGCGCAGGATTCAGTAACTGTTACATTTCGTTTACAGTGTTATTTGCCTTTTGGGCAACCTTTATTGAATGCGCTCAATACGAATATTCGCGTTTATGGAAATTTCGGGGCTTTAAATGCCACAAATATGGATGGTGATTTATTATCCAACACGATGTACCCTCCTGATAACCTTTATGCGAATAGAGTCTCCAATACGAGTATTCCTTATTTGTTAGAAAAAAAAGTACGTTTCCCCAACAGCTCCATTGGTCAAGAATTACTTTTTTGTTTTCACGAAGTAGCGAATGATTTTGCAGAAGACACCGTTTGGTATTCCAATTCACCTCTTATTGATTGCTTGCGCTCACCCAATGACATGTATTTCTATGAACCAACATACCCGGTTCCTTTTATTAATGTTTTACGACCTGTCATTATTCCATCATCAGACATAACACTTCAATACTGCTATGCCTCTTGTTACCAGTGTGATGGCACTTTACCAGAAGAGAATTCACCAAGTATTTTTGTAACAGGAAAA
>CALQRR010000317.1 GCA_943333015.1 Chitinophaga pinensis
AATGACTAAAACCGCCCCAAAAGATTCGAACTAAACGACGGTAGCCATCGAAACCATTCCCATGAGCAAGTAATGCCAAAAAGCAACAGAAATCCCCAATGCAGTGGCGTAACCGGGATCAAATGTGGTGAGGTATAATGCCCGGTAACCGAACACCAGCAAAGCAAGTAGAATGAGAAGTAATCCACCGGCAATCCATACCTGACGCGGTCCCAGTGAACCGCCGGAATCACTGAGAATCAAATCAAAAGGAACATAGGCAATCTCCCCATACAAGACACAATCCTGATCCAGATCTGTTTGTGACGTAAAGGCCGAAACGAGTATCACGCCAACAGCAAATAAGAACGTGTAGATAAGTCCGATGGATGCATCGTTTTGAATACGCATCCGTTTCTGCACCCATTCAATCATAAACGTAACGAGCAAACCCGATGCGGCAGCTCCTGGTAACATGTAAATGCTTTCGCGGGAACCGCTAATCAGATAGGCAACAACCAATCCGGGCAGTACTGCATGAGAAATGGCATCTCCGAACATCGCCATGCGCCGCAAAACCAAAAACGTCCCGGGAATTACACAACAAAGCGCAATCAGACTGGCTGTTAGTATAATCCAAAAATCATTGAGTGTCATATCCGCGGCGGTATTATAGTATTATGCGGATCAATGCTCGGATGCCCCAATAATTCATCCAGCTGAGCTTCAATTTCTGGAGTAATCACATGTTCCATGGCTTCCGCATCGTCGTGCACATGGTCTGGATCGAGGTTTAGATATTGCTGCAGATAGAGTTCCCACAAACGGTGTAAACGCACAACGCGCCGTGCTTCCATTTCGCCTTCCCGGCTCAACTGCCAAGCCGATAAGCTGGTTGTTAACAAGCCTTTTTTCTCGAGTAAACGTAATCCTCTTCGCAGTTGTCGGTTCGAAAAGGCACGGTAGTTAAAAAGGTCTTCTTCCATAACGGGCTTGAGCGAATTCCCGGTCTTCTCCCCGATCTGAAAAAATAATTTGAGAATGTTTTCCTCCAGTGTTTTATTCCGGTTTTTGTTTCGTTCGATCCATTGTGCAATCAATCCGCGCTGTGGGGCAAACATCATCGAAAATCCAGCTAGCAATGTGGCCACCACGACAATCCACGGTCCTGTAGGCATGGCTGGAGCGCTGTAAGAAACAAAAGCGCCCATATAGCCCGAAATCATTCCGAAAAGCATGGCCAATAAAAGCATCACCCGCAGGGAATTGGTCCACATCCGTGCCGATAAAGCTGGTGTGATAAGTAATGCCGACATCAATACCACACCTACTGCTTGAATTCCCACAGAGACCGCCCAAACCGTTAAGAATGAAAGCCCGAATCGCAACCAACGCACCGGAAACCCGACAGAAAGCGCATATTCCTCATCAAACGAAATAGCCGTAAATCCACGTAAAAACAGCAGTAGCAAGGCGAGAATGGCAACCGAGGAAACCGCAAACAGGCGAATATCTTCCATTGTGATAGAAGCTGCTTTGCCGAATAAAAATTTGTCCAATCCAGCCTGGGAAGCATTTCCACTGTGTTGAATGGATGTAAGCAAGACGATCCCTATTCCGAAAAAAACTGAAAGCATCAATGCAATGGCGGTATCGGGACGTGTTTGTCGGCTTCGGGTTAATCCTTCCATGATCACCAGACTGAGCATGCCACTGAGAATTGCTCCAATGAGAAAATACAGCGGATTTTTCTCCCCGGTGAGTATGAATGCCATACACACACCCGGTAAAACGCTGTGCGAAATGGCATCACCGATGAGTGCACGCTTTCGAAGAAATGTAAAACATCCTACAACGGCCGACATTCCACAAAGCATTAGCGATCCGGCAACTACCAACCGAACATTGGGTTCACGAAGAAGTAAAAAATCGATAAAAATCTGCCAGGTCATGATTCGCGCACTGGAAAGTTTCGTTCGCGCATCTGATCGCCCACTTGCGATAATACAGTGAGTTTTCCGCTATAAGTCACTTTCAGCAATTCGTCGGTAAAGACTTCTTCCAAAGGCCCACTGGCAATCAACGAAGCATTTAACAATACCAACCAGTCGAAATACTCCCGTGCAGTATGCAGATCGTGGTGAACCACAACAATGGTTTTCCCTTCAGCTTTCATCTTGCGCAACATCTCCACAATGGACTGTTCCGTAGCAGCATCAACGCCCACAAACGGTTCATCGAGTAAGTACAAATCGGCTTGCTGGGCCAATGCTCTTGCCAGAAATACGCGCTGCTGCTGACCACCCGAAAGTTGTGAAATCTGTCGGTTGGCATACGCCTGCATGTTTACTTGTTCCAATGCTTGTTGGGCGATGGCTTTATCTTCCTGTGAAATTCTGCTAAAAAGGCCGCGTTGCTGATAACGCCCCATCAAAACAACATCCAGCACGGTTGCCGGAAAATCCCAGTCGACCGTCTGACGCTGAGGAATGTAGGACACACGTTTTCGCACTGCAGATAACTCCTCTCCATACACACGGGCATATCCTGAATTAAGGGGCACCAAGCCCAAAATTGCTTTTACCAACGTAGACTTACCGGCGCCATTGGGTCCCATGATTCCAATGATTTGTCCTTGCGGAAGCAAAAAATCGATGTTCCACAAAACCGGTTTACGATGATAGATCACCGTGAGGTTGTGGGCTTCTATGGAAGGATGAAGAATTTCTGACATATCAGCGTAGCGCGTTTGCAATGGTTCGTGCATTATGGCGCAACATGCCTTTGTAGGTTCCTTCGGGAGTACCGGCTTTGCCCATCGAATCGGAATACAACGTTCCTCCGATTACAATCGGATGCCCTTTGGAAGCACAGCCTTCTACAACTGCCTGCAAGGATTTTTGAGAGACCGAACTTTCAATAAATACGGCCTTGATTTTCCGGTCAACAATGAAGTTCACCATGTTGCTTACATCTTGAAGTCCATATTCGGAAACAGTTGAAATTCCTTGCAACCCGCGCACTTCTATGTTGTTGGTCAACCCGAAGTACCGGAAAGCATCATGTGAGGTAATGAGCACCCGTCGGTCAACAGGAATGGACTTAATTTCTTGATATACCTCTTCTCTCACTACATCTAACGTATCTCGGTATGCTCTAAAATGTTGACCAATGAAAGCTGTATCGGCGGGAAAAAGCCCTTGTAATGTATCTGCAATACCCTGAATTCCAAAGAGCCAAACGCTAGGATCCATCCATAAATGCGGATCAATGGTTTGAGTTCCATCACCTGCATGTTGCAACCTATTTTCCCACACATATTCTCCAACACCTAAAACGGGTTTGGTACGTCCCATTTTTTCTAACACATCCGTCATTTTACCTTCCAAATGATGACCACTGTATAGAATAATGTCTGCCTTTGAAAGCAAATCCATGTCGCCCTGTGAAGCTTTATACAGATGTGGATCCACACCGGGCCCCATGAGTACTTCGATATCGACTAAATCTCCGAGGAGATTCTGAGCAACATCGGCCACCATTCCGGTAGTTGCAATAACTTTCAGTTTACGATTTCCGGCATG
>CALQRR010000318.1 GCA_943333015.1 Chitinophaga pinensis
CGGGCATCCGTAACAAATTCACCTGTAAGACGTGGCTTACCATCGCGTGGTACTTTAATCGCAACAAGTTCAAAGGCATTTCCTTTTTCGTCAAAAGGCTTTACGCTCCAGAAGAAACGAACATCTTTAGGGAAAACTTCTTTCACCTGTGGCATGCTCATGATCTCATTCACACGGGAAGTATCTTTTGCAAGTGCTACACCGACTACTGGCCCTGGACGGAATGTACTTCCTTCGTTCGTTTGATTGATGTTCGGACTCAGGACTGCATACAATGGGTTGTCTTTCAATGCCTGTGCACGTTGCGCAGCATCAGAAGTGTCTTTAGATGCGGATGTATCGGCAGTGGCTAGTTTCTGAGCCAAAGACATACTAGTGTCTTTTACAGCAACCGTTGAATCTGTTACTGCAGCAGTTGAATCAGTCGCAACAGGAGCTACTACGCCAGATGTTTGAACCAGACTAAGGTCTTTCAGTTTTTTATTGGCGGCTTCCAAGTACTGGAATGCATCTTTGTTTTCAATTGTTTCCCAGAACTCGAGTTTCGCAGCTCCCTGAAGGAGTTTACGAACACGTTCAGGTTCTTTCACTCCTGGAAGTTCAACCAAAATACGATCAGAACCTTCCAAACGCTGAATGTTTGGTTGCGTTACTCCGAACTTATCAATACGATTACGGATAACCGTATACGCATTGTCAATAGAGGCTTTTACTTTCGTACGAATTACCTGAATGACTTCTTCGTCCGTCATTTTAGAATTCACCAAATCCTTCATGTCTTTGTTACCAAAGAACGCAGGAGAAGATAAACGTGCCGCAGGATCAGTTTCCTTTACAGCTGAAGCGAAAAGATCAATAAAGTCTCCGCCTTTGCTTTTCTGACGTGCAATGGCAAGATCCATCGACTTAAGAAATGTCGGATCGTTGCTGTTGTTGGATAATGAACGAACCACATCGGAAACAGCCACCTCAAGGGTAACGTTCATTCCGCCCTTCAGGTCAAGACCCAAGTTGAGTTCTTTTTCCTTACACTCACGATAGGTGTACTTTCTGAAAATCGCATTGTAAACGACTTCACTGGCAATGGAGTCCATGTAAGCCTTCTCCTTTTTCGGGTCACCGGCAGCGAATTTTTTGGCATCGCTTTCTACACTACCGGCTTTCCATGTAAAGGAAAGTTCGAACAGGCAGACGAGCGCAAGCATGATCGCGAAAAAACTAATTGCACCTTTGTTTTGCATCGGATTTTGTTAAATAATTCTAAAAAAACAGGCGGCAAATATAGAATAACAAACTATAAATTCCAATTCAGCTTAAATAATCGGAAAATCAAGAATATCAGCGCTTCTAACAATTTTTTCCGGATTGCTGAAATCGGAAGACCATAAAAACAGGCGCGTTCACCCGAAGGGTTGATGGACTGAAAATCTGATTTTTTGAAAGAGATATTTTAACATCTTTGTTTCATGCGTATTATCCCCATTTGCTTTCTGGCAATTCTGATTTCGGGTCTGTTGCCTGCACAAACAAATCAAACAATCATTGCCCTCACCCGGAATGATGCTGTTCCGGTATTCAATCAAGATTCGGTACTACTCAACTTCCCGTTTACCGGCGGTTTCAATTATATCCAGGGTGGAGAAATAGACTTGGACATGGACGGCGTAAACGATCTGATCCTTTTTGACCGCAGCGGTGACCGACTGGTTCCTCTTCTCTATACAGGTACTCCGGGAAATCCACAGTATACATTTGATCATAGCTTGTTGTATGCCTTTCCAGAAGTCCAACATTTTTTGGTTGTGAAGGATTTCAACTGCGATGGAAAAGCGGATCTGTTTACCTATGAAAACAGTGGGTTTAAGGTGTACAAAAATACCAGTTCCGTTAGCACTGGCTTGCGGTTCGAGTTGTATACCAATAGTTTACAATCGTTTTTCAATCCGGCTACCTTGCCGGTGTATTGCATTCCTGTTGACATTCCCGTTGTGGAAGACATGGACAGCGATGGTGACCAGGACATGCTTGTATTTGGCATTCTGGGCACCTGTGTAGAATATCACCGGAACATGGCCAAGGAGCAACTCAACCGCTGTGACACCTTGATGCTGAAACTCGAAAGCGATAACTGGGGCCTGTTTACAGAAAGTTTCTCTACCAACGATGTGGTGCTTAACGACAGCTGTGATCACAATTCAGGCAAGTACAGTCCGATGCGACATGCGGGATCAACGATGTTGGCCTATGATGCAGATGGTGACGGAGATAAAGATTTATTATTGGGAGATATTGCCTACCGAACCATGACGCAGCTCATCAACGGCGGCACATCCACTTTGGCACAAATTACTTCCTCACAAACACCGTTTCCTTCAGGTACCACGTTTGTGAATCTTCCCATATTTCCGGCCGGATTCTATATCGACATCGACCATGACGGAAAACGCGATTTGATGGTGAGTCCGAACAACGAAGGCGGTTCTGAAAATCATCAAGTGATTTGGTATTATCACAACAACGGCACCGACAATTTTCCGGTATTTTCCTTTGTTAGCAAAACGCTTTTTGTGGATGAAACACTGGACTTCGGAGAAGGGGCCATACCCGTTTTATTTGACTACAATGGTGATGGCAAAACCGATATCGTTGTTGGAAACTATGGCTATTTTCAACCCGCAGGGACCTACAAATCGCAATTGGCCTTGTTGAAAAACATAAGTACAACCGACGAACCTGCCTTTCAACTTGTGGACAATGACTATGCAAACGTGAGCGCGCTGGCTGGAAACACACTGAATTACCATCCCACTTTTGGAGATATTGACGGTGATAGTGACCAGGATATGTTACTGGGAACCTCAGACGGCCGGCTGTTTCATTTCATCAATGAAGCAGCGGCCGGCACAGAAGCCAACTTTGTGTTTAGCACTCCAAATTTTCAAAACATCGACATTGGAACCTTTGCCGCGCCACAACTTTTCGATGTGGATGTAGATGGTTTGATTGATTTACTCATCGGCAACCGCGAAGGACGCATTCTTTATTACCGCAACACCGGATCACCCACAGCCATGAATTTGGTGTTGATCACTGATACCCTAGGGGGAATTCTCACCTCTGCCAATGGCGATCCGAGCGGCTTCTCCACCCCTAGTATGTTTCGTAAAGCAGGTGTTTCACACATAATATGTGGAAGTCAAAGTGGGATTTTCCGTTTGTACAGTGGAATTGATGGCAACTTGGATGGCAGCTTTGTGTTGGGAGATTCGCTATTACTCGGCAATCGTGAAGGTGAACGCAGCAGTATCAGCCTGAAGGATTTAAATGGGGATGGATTTGCAGATGCAATCACCGGTAATTATGCAGGAGGAATCAATTATTACAGCGGCATTTTTCCCAGCATTATAGAGTCGCAGGATATATCCGCATCTCCCTTTCTGGTATTTCCCAATCCAGGTAAAACCTTGAATGTCCGCAGCACAAACGAATCTATTGATCAGGTAGATGTGTTCGATATTCAAGGCCGCTTGCTACATTCGGAAAAAGGGAATGCAGTTCCGACG
>CALQRR010000319.1 GCA_943333015.1 Chitinophaga pinensis
CTAATTTGGTACGATCACAAATACACCGAAACATTCGACTCGAAATACGGCAACAATGCATTCCAGCCACAGTGGCCGTTTGGACATGGTCTTTCCTATTCAGAGGTTCGTTATGCTGATTTAAAAATCTCCTCCAACACCCTGCATCCTGGCGAAAAACTAACCATCAGCATTCAACTGACCAATGCCAGTGACCGAGAAGTGAAAGAGCCGGTGCTGCTTTTTGCCCGAGATCATTTTGCTTCCATCACACCTTCGGTTCGACAGCTGAAGGACTTTACCAAAATCACCCTAGCGCCCAACAGCTCACAAACCGTCAGCTTTACACTGGATGAATCCCAACTCAGCTTCATCGGAAAAGAGGCCAAGCCGGTGCTGGAAGAGGGCGATTTTGATGTCATGATCGGATCACTGAAATCCACGTTTAAATACTTGTTGAAATGAGCAACCGTTTCGCCTCTTTGTTTTTCCTGTTCTCTTGGGTGCTGCTTGCCGGATGCAAACAATCCGATCCTGCGGATGCACTCGACCGAACTGCCGATGTGGTTGACTTTTCCGGCCGGAAATGGGATATCAAATCGGGCTACAATGGTCCGGGGCCCAACAGTTTTTCCAAGGATTACGAAAACGTGTGGGTAGATGAGCGTGGCTTTTTGCACATGTCCATCACCAAACACGAGGACGGAAACTGGTATTCCTCCGAAGTCATTTCTCAGGACAATCTTGGATACGGTACGTATGCTTTTACCATCCAGGGCAATCCGCTCAATTTTGCGAAAAACGTTGTGCTGGGGCTGTTTACCTGGGACAACAACACGTTTTACGAGCAGGCCAACAGTGAAGTCGATATTGAGTTTTCGAAATGGGGTGTGGAAGACGATACGCATCCACTCACCACTTCGGTGCAGCCCGTTTTCTTCAGTACGTACTATGCCGAACGCTCGCATCAGCACATGGTCGATCCTGAAATCCTCAACGGTGTGACCACGCATATTTTCACGTGGACCGATTCACTCATCACTTGGAAAAGTTTTAAAGGCGAAGATTTCCGAACGACAGAACCCTTCTCCACCTGGGAATACGATCTCGATCATCCGCCCCGCGTAAAAGAAGAAAATGGTCAGCAGTCTTTACCTGTTGTCATTCCTGCTCCCGGCGCCACCACCAACGCCCGGATCAATTTCTGGACGCAGACTTATATTGCCAATGGCCCTAGCGATGGTAAGAATCACGAAATCGTCATCCGGAAGTTCGAATATCTGCCTTTGTGAGTGTGATTGAGAAGATGAATAACGACACATTGATGTCGATTAAACGTTGTATCCAATTCAACGAGTTGTTATATTTGTGATAGCAAGGGTATTATCATGACTAAAAAAGCCATTATTGAACGAACATTAAAGGCCATTGAAACGCTTCCTTTGGAAAAGGCTGAGGAGATTTCTGATTTTGCCGATTTAATGATGAAGCGCTTTGAAGAGGGGCTTTTGTCAGAAGATACACAAGCATTCAATGCACAGGGAAAAGCGTTCGATTTCTTGAAAGACGAAGAAGACATTTATACGGTTTCCGATTTAAAGGAAGTGTATAATGCAAAAAGGTGATGTCATTTTAGTGTCATTCCCTTTTACAAATCTGACTGGGGATAAGTTAAGACCTGCAATTGTGCTTGCAGAATCAAGACTTGATATAACCGTTTGCTTTGTCACCACACGTTTACACTGGCAAGAAACAACCGACGTTCCTCTGTTTCCTTCTCAACAAAATGGTATTCAAAAGGAATCCCTAATCCGTACTGGAAAAATTGCCACGCTTGATAAAACCTTGGCCAAAGGTCTTTTAGGATATTTGTCTGCCACAGAAATCGAAGAGTTAAATCAGCGACTAAAAGAATTCTTTCAGCTTTATTAATCTACCGCTTTATTAGGGCTCAATTCAGATGAATACTTGGGAAGAAGCATTCGCAAACCTACATTGCCAATGGCCCAAGCGATGGTAAGAATCACGAAATCGTCATCCGGAAGTTCGAATATCTGCCTTTGTAAAAAAATGTATTGGGGGCTTTCCCTTTCGCTTCCCTTCAGGGTCGGGTGCTCGCCCATACGCGGTATTTGGCTCGCCCCCTAAGCCAGCATTTTCATAAAAAAAAGCATGTTTGACCCGTGCAATCACTCCTGTTTACAAGGACATGATTTCCGCAATCTCCAAAATGGTCGCATTCACATCAATGTTATGCTTTACGGCCTTCTCCAGCGGAATAAAGGACACCTTTCCAGCAACCTGCCCGGCCATCATCCGGTTTTTACCGTCCAGTAAACCACACACCGCTTCATATCCCAAACGGGTAGCCAACACACGATCCATGCAGGAAGGATTTCCCCCACGTTGGATATGTCCCAGAATACAGACTTTCGTCTCGAGTTTATCAAATTTCTGCTGAACGATTTCTGCAATCTTAAATGCTCCGCCGGCATCATCGCCTTCGGCCACAATAATAACGTGGCCTGACTTCTGGCGCTTCCAGCCGCGTTCCAGTTGCGCAATGAGTTTGTCGATATGTGTTTTTGTTTCCGGAATCAAGATCGCTTCTGCCCCACAGGCAATGCCGCTGCGCAAAGCAATCAAACCGGCATCGCGCCCCATTACCTCCACAAAAAACAAACGGTTGTGTGAGCTGGCGGTATCGCGAATATTATCTACCGCGTCCACCACCGTATTGATGGCCGTATCGTAGCCAATAGTGAAATCGGTTCCGTATAAATCATTATCAATCGTTCCGGGAATGCAAATCACCCGCACCTCCGGAAATTCCGTCGCCAAAATATCCGCCCCGCGAAACGAACCATCACCACCAATCACCACCAATCCATCAATGCCCTGTTTGCGGATATTTTCCATTGCCGTCAACCGTCCCTCAGCAGTGCGAAAACGATCACTGCGGGCCGTTTTAAGCATCGTTCCCCCTTTTTGTATGATGTTGCCCACCGAGGTCGAATCCAACTTCCGGAAATCGCCGTTAATGAGCCCTTCATAACCAGCAATAACCCCCGTTACTTGGATGCCTTTATATACAGCCGTGCGGACTACCGCGCGAATACACGCATTCATCCCAGGAGCATCTCCGCCGGATGTGAGAACAGCAATGTGTTTCATTGTATAGTGTTAATCTAACACAAAGATAAACGGAAATCTCTCAATTCCCCATCAGGGAGTGTATTCCATCGCGCCACAGTCGGGTGCGGCGTCACCTAAACGGTTGTTGCCCAGCAGATCGGTTGGCACAGGTGGATTTTCATTCACCACCGAAGCGCTCCCTTTATCACGTGCGGGAGAATTTTCCGTCAGCCGGTAATCCTGCTCCTGTGTGTTGCGGAATGTCGGATCTTCATTGAATACCATGTTGCTAAAATGTAACGCGTCTCCGGTATTGATATCGGGATTGTCAATTTTCAGCACCGTATTTTCAAAAAGCCAGTCAAATGCCGCATTGGGCTGACTGTCCACCTCCAGCTCATTGTCGTTTTGCAAGTTGCCATACAC
>CALQRR010000320.1 GCA_943333015.1 Chitinophaga pinensis
AGTGCCCAACTCAATGTTCAAACGCGCGTTTCTGGAGTATTCGAGAATTTCTTGAATCGTACCATCTAAGCGCATCACACTAATTTCGGCGAGATTTAAAAAACGAATAGTCTTTTCATCGAGGTGCTCCGATTTGAGCACATTGGTGAGGATCCCCTTGATGGAAACCAGCGGCGATCGTAGGTCATGCGACACACTGTAAACGAAATTGTCAAGTTCCGCATTGATTTTTCTCAGTTCCTCATTCTTCTGAATAATGTCATTTTGAATATTGAGCTCATCGGTAATATCGAGAGAACTGCCAATCATTCGCAACAATTCTCCCTGATTATCCCTTTCCGTGAGCGTAAAGCAACGCAAGTGTCGAATTTCGTTCGTTTTCCGGTTGTGTATTCTGAAGGTCTGATTTACGCCATTCTTTTCAGTTGACATCAGTGCTCCTAGTTCGGTCATCACGCGTGTTCGGTCTTCTTCTACAATCGCATCCTGGAAATAGGCATACAAATCAATCTCCGACGTGTCTTCTTCTAATCCATATTGATTCTTCAAGATCGCGTTCCAGGAAGTATTATTGGTTCTCGTATCCCATTCCCAGACTCCGATTTGCGACATATCAGTGATTAATTCAAATCGCGAATTAATCGTTAAAATCTCCTTGCGATAATTTACCTCGTTGGTAATGTCTTTTTGAAGGGCAATGAAATGGATATGCTCCCCTTGGTCATTAAAGATCGGCGTGATTTCCAGTTGATTGTAATACTCCTCACCGGACTTTGTGTAATTGATCACAACCGCTTCAACGACCTCTTTCTTTCTCAGTGCCTCAGAGATCTTCTGTTGAGTAACAGGATCTGTTTGAGTGCCATGTAAAAAATCTTTGGGTTTTCTTCCAATTATATCCTCCAGTTTGAATCCTGAAACAGCCGTAAATGATTCATTTACCCATTCGATTTCTCCCTTGGGATTGGAAATGAGCACACTGTTTTTTGTTTTCGTTGCAATGGTGGAAAGCATTTTCAGCTCAATTTCTGATCGAGAGATTTGCTCCAGTTGGGCATTAATCTGAATTTTTTTAAGTCGATTCGAGTATTGCAGTTTTACCTGATCAACAAAGACATTGAAAATCGTTTTTTTTCGTTGATCAATTTTTTTGTAGAGCGGTAATCGGGCCTTACTGATCAATCCAGCAACCAGGATATTATTCTTATTATCTGCATCGTGATGCGAAAAAATTAAACAATCGGCATAGGCATTTAACAGTCCCTTTTCCTGGTTCAGGTGCGCTTGCCCGGGTGATGGGATGTTTGAAAATGAAATGAGTTCGAACAAGAGCGTTTCGATTTGCTCATCTTTTAATCCAAGGCTTTCATGGCTTGTTTGTCCGGTATGGATGGATGTAAAATCTCCCGTAAAAACAATGGAAGATTCAATCTCAAAAATGTCAATAATGGCCTCTGCAATGATGCGTGTGAAGATTTGTTCATCTGAAGCCGAGAGGATATCTGCATTGAATGTGTTGAGCCGTTTGTATTGCACAAGCTCTTGATCCAGACTGTCCCGCGTATCAATTAATTGTTGTTCAACAGAAGAGAATTGGGTAACTCGCAACTGCAGCTCACGGTATTGATCTTGAAGGGCTTGATATTTTTCTTCCGCACTCATTTCCTCAAAAAATATATCACCTGTAAATCACATACAAGGCCGTTGTATAGTTATGAAAAGTGTTTTTGCCTCCTAGTCGGGCAATCTCTCCAAATCCATACATCCCCAACCATGGTGGACATTGTCCATTGACATAAAACGGGAATTGCATTTTCCCTACATGTTCTTCTTTGATAATCCGGTTAAACAGAAAGCGACCGCGGGCCAAGCAATCGGCATGGAACACAGCTACAGGAGTTTTTCCTTTGAGCCGGGTTGTCATCTCTTCTACCACCCGATCCATTTCTGAAAATATGAGAGATTCATCTCGAACAGTCAGCCAAAGCGATGTACCTTCTTTGCAATCTGTTGCATAATACATCGTATCGCCTTCCTGTTTTGTAACAACCCTTAAAATGTGATTGTTTCCATATTCCTGCGCCAATTCGGGACTTAATTTTTCAGCAAGTGCTCCTATCGGAATCGTATCTCCACAGGTAGAATCGGCTCCAAGTCCTAATCGGTTGAGGTATTCTGTCCACGCGGGTTTGCCATTGAATTCAAGGATTTTGTTTCCTTCTGATTTTGTTACGATCAGTGGATCGCCCACCGCTAAAAATCCATGTGTAGCTTGCGTATCAATCTTCAATGTTGGGTCCGAAAAGCCAATGGCAAAGGCAGCATGTTCGTACACTTCTTTATCGACCGATTGATAGCTAATAAATCCCTTCATATTATCGGAAGAAGTGGCGCCGAAGAGTGTTACTTCGTTCCCAAATACATCTTCAAAAGCCCGAATACATTCATCATTGGAAATGTCAATGCCTGAGGCCATGAAATAAATCATCGTGATATCCGGAGACTGGGCTTTCATCGATTGGGCCATTTCCAAACATTTCGAATAGGAATTTTGCCCGAATATCCCATCTACACTTCCAACGGTAAATTCATTTCCACGAATAGCCATAATAGCCATGTCTTTCATCGACTCACTCACCCCTTCTTTGCCAACAACACCACAGCAGGAAGCCGCCAGTATTCGTGCATTAGGGGCTAAAAGGGATGCGTGTTCTGCCAAATCGTTAAAATTATGCCCAATCGAAGCATGGACCAATAACAGATCACAGGTTTGATAGTCATCGCCCATGGCAACTTCTAGGCATTCGAGAATTGCTCTTTTGGTATTAACGACCCGGGTACTTGAAGAGAAAAATTCCAACATAAACTATGCAATTATTTTGCACAATTATACGGGTGAAAATTAGAAAGGGATTGGTTTTACGCAGAAATGAAGAGTAGTCCCCAGATAGCAACTGTTTTATTAATACTATTCTTACATCTTTTAATTGCGCCCACAATCTTTAATGCTTCTTTCTTGATTTTAGCGAAATGACTTCAAAGCCCAAGAGAGACTCTTTTCTCCCAAACTGCAGGATTTTCTATTTAAAACACTTATTAAAAAAATCCAATGCTCGGGAATTTGATTATGCGCATTTCTGATGCAAATTGATTACAAAACATACATTGAAAACATTAGGATCGACTGCTTCTGATCAGCACATGCATGAACACACAATGTCAAATTTCCATGTTTCAAAAATGGAATTATCGAATATATCTGGATTAAAGCGCTTTATTTATGGTCTTAATGATAATTCAATTCACAGCGGATACATGCTAATCGTTAAATTATTCATTATAAAGTCATTTGCTTGACAAAGTCGGTTGCATTTATTTTACGCATACATCACTGAAAACATTTCAATTCCCATTCGTGAACCACTCACTTCTGAAAAAATGAAATTAAAATCTTGGTTATTTCTACTAGCAGTTCTGGTATCGTGGAACTGTTCCGCCTTCAATGTGACTTTCCGCGTTGATATGTCTAATG
>CALQRR010000321.1 GCA_943333015.1 Chitinophaga pinensis
ACAGCATCCGTTTTGCATTTTGATTCTATGTGAACACGAATTTCACCGGATGTTTGAGTTTCGGCAGAAGCAATGGCATCGATTATCGCAGCTTCTTCCTCGGCGGTAATAAACTTCTTAGCCATCAGAACTTCACTTCGGGTGTTTTATCGGATCCTTCTGCCGCTTGAAAATATGCTTTAGTTGTAAAGCCAAACATTCCGGCAAATAGATTATTAGGGAAAGAGCGGATATGACTGTTATAGTCTTTTACCACTTCGTTGAAGTTCTTCCGTTCAACAGAGATACGGTTTTCTGTTCCTTCCAATTGTGTTTGAAGGTCCCGGAAATTTTGATTGGCCTTTAATTCGGGATATGCTTCAACACTTACGAGTAAACGAGCAAGTGATGACGTTACGCCTTGCTGTGCTTGTTCAAATTTCTGAAAGCTGGCAGCATCCAGTTTGCTTGCGTCAATTTTAACACTGGTAGCACTCGCACGAGCCTGCATAACTGCTTCCAATGTTCCTTTTTCGAAGTTTGCAGCTCCTTTTACAGTATTTACCAAGTTGGGTATCAAATCAGCACGACGTTGATACACGTTTTCAACTTGTGACCAGGCGCTGGATACAGCTTCCTGTTTTTGAACCATTTTGTTGTAAGAACAGCCGCCAATGCCAAAAAGGAGAATGACAACTAAAAGAACAACACCAATAGAAACAATACTTTTCATGTGTTAGATGGGTTTAAATGCAAGAGCCGGGTAACAATAACTGTTCCCCGGCTCAAATTACATCAAACCTGCACATGTGCGATACTCCAGATGACTAAAAACAGGCAGACTCTATGCAATAACCGCGTGTTTTCTGTCAATCTGGCACATTATACCAGATCTATACTATGAATTCTATGAATTGGAATGACAACTCCTCCTTTTAACATGATAGACGCTTCAGTAGTGGCCCAGATAGTAGTATCAACCATTTTACTTCCATCGCGATCTTCAAAAACAATCTTCACTTTGTTGTGATATAGATTACTTAAAATCGTTGCTCTTTCGAGTAATGTTCTGCGTTCTGCAGCGGAATCTTTACTCATTAAAACTTCTTCACGTGGGAAAACCATGTTTTTCACAGTTTCTTTTTCCACCAGAGGGACATTGCGCATATTTTCAGGTTTTGAATAGCTTGTTTTGTAACCTTATTACGCACATCCCTTTTCAGAGTTGCACTGGGTCACAATCCACCAATTACCACTCGAAGCACATCTTTTTCACCACGTTCTGCTGCAAAACGCCTATCAATCCTGCGATTGACTATCCAAACGATATCATCACCACACGTTAATATCCACTGATTTTCGCGTGCTTCAGGAAGGAGTTTCAGGTCGGTGAAATAATCACTGAGTAATTTCCGTCCTTTCATGCCTGAAGGCCAGTAATAATCACCTTTTTGCCATTTTCGTAGACGCAATTCACCGTGAATTTTCTGAGTCGACAACCAGGCCTCATTTCGCGTCTCTACTCCAGGATCGACGGGCATTTCATCGTAGTTAGACAGAATTATTTCCGGATATGAGTGTTGAGAGTCGCTCAAATCATGCGTAACATCCAGAAATACAGTTAGATACAACCTGTCCAGACGTGCAGTATGCTTACCTGCCAAAAAGGTCTGCACATGGGTATGTGTAAGGTTCTCCGCAATGCAGCCACAAAAACGCCACGAAAACCCATATTCCTTCAGTAATTCATGCACTATAAATTGAGGAGAGGGCATTGGTGTAATACTAGATTTTAAAACATTAAAACCTGTATCCGTGCGATTTACATGTGATGAAAACCAGTCCTGAAAGAAATAATTCAGTTGATCCTGCTCACTTTTTAAACGTCCGACAGATTCAAGAATCATCTGTCCGGCATTGGGCTGAACTTGAGCCAGTGCTGGAAGAACAGAATGTCGGATTGCATTGCGCAGGTAAAACCGAGACGTGTTGCTTTTATCTTCCCTCCAAACAAGCTGATGCTCAATGGCGTATGTCATCAATTCCGCTTTTGTCAGGTTCAGTAATGGACGAATATAACCTGCTCGCTTGAACTCCATACCTGATAAGCCTTCTGAACCACTGCCTCGTAAAAGCTGCAGAAAAAAGGTTTCGGCTTGATCATCTGCGTGGTGTGCTAGAAAAACATGTTCACAGGTGTGCTTTTTCAATAAGGCATTGAACCATTCATATCGAATTCTTCGGGCTGCCATCTGTGTTGATTCATTGGGATGTTGCGCCATTGCTTCCGAAGCAGGAAGAATCTCCAGTTCCCAATGATATTTTTCGGCAAGCTGCCGGACTAGCTCTTCATCTAAGTTTGAATCGTTTCCCCTTAACCCATAATTGACATGGGCCAAAATCCCTTTGCAGCCAGCTTTTGAGAGCAAATGCAGCAACGTAACAGAATCAACACCACCACTCAAGGCGATTATCACACGATTCTTGTTTAGTGCACCACCAAGGGAGTTGAGCTGTTTTTCAAATTCCCGATTTACAACATTCATTGACGAAGGCTATTTAATAGGGCTTCTGCTTTCAGAAGACATTCTCTGTATTCTGAAGCAGCCTGCGCTTTGTGGGTTATGGCACTGCCTGCACTAAATGAAAGATAGCCGTTTTTCGCATTCCAGGTAAAACTCCGAATCATGACTCCAAAATCAAAATCACCGCTTGGTGTAAAATATCCAAGTGCTCCGGAGTAAATGCCTCTTCGAAAGTTTTCCGCTTTTTCGGCCAGTTGCATGGCCCGTATTTTAGGAGCACCCGTCATCGAACCCATCGGAAATGCATTCATCAAAGCCTCCAAACCTTGGCGTTCATCCACCAATTCTGCGCTCACCGTTGAAATCATGTGCATTACTGTTGCAAACGGGTAGATTCCACACAGTTCATCCACCTGCACACTCCCGCGCATGGCAAATGGTGTTAGGTCGTTCCTGACCAAATCTACAATCATCACATTTTCGGCTCGTTCCTTTGGATCGGCTTTGAGTGTTTCTGCAGCCTTTAGGTCGGCAGTAGAAATCCCCGTTTTTCGAACGGTTCCTTTTATGGGTTGAGAAATGAGCTTACTTCCTCGTTTATTTAAAAAGCGTTCTGGACTAGAACCCATGAGCCATTCCTGTCCATTTTTCATCAGACATGCAAATGGAGCAGGGGAGAGGCTGTTTAATTTTCGAAACAATTCCACGGGATCGAGGGCTGGCACATGCGTTCCAAAATGCATACAGTAGTTCACTTCGTAGATATCTCCCCGAAGAATATGCGTGTGTAGCTCATTAAAACGTTGTGTGTATTCATCTTCCGAAAGCATTGGTACCATGGAAATTTCAGGAAGGTGATACACCTTTTCATCTGTTTGATCGGGCATCTGGAAATCAAGTGGTATTCCATATTCGATGCTGTTTCCCAAACGGTCTTCCCCCAAAATAAATTCTGGTTCAACAAAACTCATGAGTGGAAAATGGGTCTGATCAGGATTTGTTGAGCTG
>CALQRR010000322.1 GCA_943333015.1 Chitinophaga pinensis
GGCTTCAAAATACAGAATCCGAGCGAAATCAGCCCGTAAGAAAGGGTTGAAGTTGGAGCGTCAAAACTGGTCAGCGGAGCAGATTAGCGAGCATCTGAATGAGATTGATACACTGTATCAGAATGTGTTTGTGAAAGCCCGTTTTCGGTTATTCCGGATTGAGCCATCGTACTTCGAATCACTCAAAGCGTCCTTCGGAGAGCGGTTTGTTTTTAAAGCGTATTTGCTTGAGGGAAAACTGGTCGGTTTTAGCACTTTTCTCATCGATGAAAAACAAAGCGATGCGCACCTGATTGGTTTGGATTATTCGGCCAACAAGCAGCATTCACTCTATCAAAATATGCTCTACGATTATGTGGAATCGGGGATTGAAGCACAAACGCGGTGCATTGATTTCGGACGAACGGCCATGGAAATAAAAAGTACCATTGGCGCCACTCCTGAGGACAGCCCAGTGATTGTTAAAATGCGCAATCCCTTGCTTAATGGATTGGCCTGCATGCTAATGGAAAATTCGGCTCCTGCTCCTTGGATTCAACGCCATCCATTTAAAGAAGACGACGTGCATCAAGCAGAATGATGGCTGGACACGTCCGTAGGTGTCAATACTTAATGTCTTTTACTTTTTATACCAGTCTGTTTGGTTTATAGAGTCTCTTTTGTACTTTAAATACAAATCGTTAAAACTGTTAAGGCCTTTGATGCATGTGCATTTTAAAGCATTACAGTATTTTCAATTTGTTTAAGAACATTAGTCATTTAAACGGGGTGGCAACCCCAAAAAGCGCATGGCAAATCATCAGGGGCATACCGAAATATCAGTACTATTGGCTGATCGCGTTCCGCTGTTTAGCAGTGGATTGCAACAAATCCTTATGGCAGGTAAAGGATTTTCACGCGTGGATGTTGCTGAAGGCCGAAAAGAGGTCATGCAATATTTGCAAGCTTTTAAGTATGATATTTTGTTGATGGACACCCGGTTGAATGACTCTGAAAGCCTTGAGATTCTCCAGCAAATCAAGCGATTACATAGTCATCAGAAAGTAATATTTATCGGAAAAATGCGCGATAATCGCTATTTGCGCGATTGTATTCAACAAGGACTAAAGGGATTTATCATTCGTTCATCCAGCTTGGAGGAGGTGATCGCTGCTTTTCAGCTTGTAAAAAATAACGGGGAATATTTTTCTGCAGATGTTGCCCGGGCTTTATACCGATTGGCCGCTGATCCGATTGCTGCTGAAGCCGAAGGGCAGACCATGCTCTTATCCCGTGAGTTGGAGGTATTACGTCGAATTTGTGAAGAAAAGTGCAACGAGGAAATTGCCGCTGAACTAACAATCAGTGTATCCATGGTGAAAAAGTACAGAAGTAGCCTGCTCAGTAAAACGGGAGCCAAAAACACCGTTGGTCTGGTGCTGTTTGCAGTGCGACATGGAGTAACACGGCTCTGAACGTGTGTGTGTGGTTGTCATTGAGGGGTATTTCAACCGAGCGCTGCTACATTAAGTATATTTATTTAATTAATTAAGCGAAGCCCCATGTACTTTAGTTACTCTTTTTTGTTCCCAAAGTACCCTTGACAGGATCGCTGGAATGAATCATCTTTGAATTAATAATTTTATTAAGTGTCCCTTTAGTTTTATTTATTAAGTCAAATTATTAAGGCCCGGATTGGGCAAACTGAAGAACGTGGATGGATGATCACAGCGAATTTTCCCGACTGCAGTCTATAGGAATGTAGTCGGGAAATTCAATGTAAGCGGGAAGCGATGAGGTTGATGAATTCGGAACGTGTTTTTTCGTTGTTGAATTCCCCCGTGAAGGCCGAGGTCGTGGTGACTGAATTCTGTTTTTGCACACCCCGCATTTGCATACAGAGATGTTGCGCCTCAATGACTACTGCAACACCCATCGGACGTAATGTTTCTTCAATACAATCACGGATCTGTGTGGTGAGACGTTCCTGAACCTGCAGTCTACGGGAAAAGGCATCTACAATCCGTGGGATTTTACTCAAACCAACAATGTGACCGTTTGGAATATAGGCGATGTGTGCTTTCCCGAAAAACGGTAGCATGTGGTGCTCGCACAGGGAATACAATTCGATGTCTTTGACAATGACCATCTGCCGGTAATCCTCTGCAAACATGGCAGATTTGAGAATCTCTGCCGGATCCAAGTCGTACCCGTGCGTGAGAAATTGCATGGCTTTGGCAACACGTTCGGGGGTTTTCTGAAGACCTTCCCGTTCCAAATCTTCCCCAATATGGGTGATGATGGAGGCGTAGTGCGACGACAATTCGGTGATCTTTACAGGATTGTAACGATCGATTTTCTTATAGCCTTCCTGTTCAAATTCAGTGTCTTCCATGTTTATTTCTGACCAAGGTATTCGACGTAATTGTTTTCTGTTTCAAACAATTTAATACTGTGCAATTCGCAACCGTTTAAACGAATGGATGATTCCAGTTGTTCCCAGATTTTCATTGCCAGATTTTCGGTGGAAGGCATAATGCCGCGCATAAAATCCACATCAATATTCAGGTTTTTATGATCTAGCTTTTCCGTTACCAGCTCACGGATCATCGCACTGAGCACTTTGAGATCGATCACAAAACCGGTGACTTCACTCGGAATGCCTTTTACCGTTACATGTAGGTTGAAATTATGACCGTGCCAGTTGGCATTGGCACATTTCCCAAAGACTTCGATGTTTTTCTCATCCGACCATTCGGGGCGGACCAATTTATGTGCAGCGTTGAAATGTTCTTTTCGGGTAATATAAATCATTCGGATGGGTGTAGGCGGCAAAGATAGAGATTAGATGCTTAAGCTTTGCGAAATACGATTTACTACCGCTGCACCGATTGATCTGTGCTTTGCATTCCCGTTTATCAGCTTCGCTCGTTCTTCCATTTCACTTGAATACGTTTTACTGAATACACCTCATCTCGCAATTCAATATACCGTCAACTATCATCTGAATGCTTACTTTTGCCGGCCCATCTCCCAAAATATGATCACAGTCGACAATTTAGCTGTAGAGTACAACGGCAAAACCCTCTTCAGCAACATTTCCTTCGCTATCAATCCCAACGATAAAATCGCCCTGATGGGGAAAAACGGGGCAGGGAAATCTACCGTCATGAAAATTATTGCGGGTGAACAAAATGCTACGCGTGGAGCTGTGCGTGCGCCCAAAGAAGCTGTCATTGCTTATTTACCGCAACATTTGTTGACCGAAGACAATGCCACCGTATTCGAAGAAGCAGCGAAAGCCTTTCGTCAGGTATTTGCCATGCGAGACGAAATGGAGATGCTCAATAAAGAACTTGAAACCCGTACCGATTACGAGAGCAAGGAATACATGCAGATCATTGAGCGTGTTTCTGATTTGTCGGAGCAATACTATGCACTCGAAGAAGTGAACTACGATGCAGAAGTGGAGAAAGCATTGAAAGGACTGGGCTTTCAACAAGAAGATTTATACCGTCCAAC
>CALQRR010000323.1 GCA_943333015.1 Chitinophaga pinensis
ATTGATTACTCCTCAAACAATCCACCTTGTTTACTGAAGCGGCTCATGCCGAGATGTCTGTATGCAAGTTCGGTCACTTCACGTCCGCGCGGTGTCCTAACGATAAATCCTTCTTGAATCAAAAAAGGCTCATATACTTCTTCGATGGTTTCGGCATCTTCCCCGCAGGCTGTGGCAATGGTCGTTACACCCACAGGGCCACCTTTAAATTTTTGGATGATCGTACTGAGAATGCGGTTATCCATCTCATCGAGGCCATATTTATCCACATTCAATGCATCCAAAGCAATGTTGGTGATTTCCCGAGTAATCGAACCATCTCCTTTTACCATCGCAAAATCTCGAACTCTTCGCAACAATGCATTGGCGATACGCGGCGTGCCCCGACTTCTTCCTGCAATTTCTCTTGCAGCATCCTCATGAATTTGAATATTGAGAATTCCGGATGCACGCTTAACAATGGTGGTTAGCAATTTCGCATCATAGTAACTGAGTCGCGAATTGATCCCAAATCGAGCTCTCAGCGGAGCCGTTAAAAGACCAGATCGCGTTGTAGCACCAATGAGCGTAAACGGATTAAGGGTTATCTGAATCGAACGGGCATTGGGACCGGTTTCAATCATGATATCGATCTTGTAATCCTCCATGGCCGAATACAGATATTCTTCAATGACAGGACTCAACCGGTGAATTTCATCAATGAACAAAACATCATGCGCTTCCAGATTGGTAAGCAAACCAGCAAGATCACCAGGTTTGTCCAACACGGGACCTGAGGTTACCTTAAAGCCAACGCCAAGTTCATTGGCAATGATATTGGCAAGTGTTGTTTTACCCAGTCCAGGAGGGCCATGCAACAACACATGATCCAATGCTTCATCCCGCATTCTGGCTGCTTCTACAAATACTTTGAGATTTTCAAGTACCTGTGGCTGCCCGGTAAAATCTTCGAAGCTTGCAGGACGTAAAACTTTCTCTATCTCCCGGTCTTTGGGTGATAGATGATTCAAGTCTGGATCAAGGTTCGGGTTCATGCTTTGCAAGTTAAACGGGAATCAGTCTGAAAACACAAACGTCCCCCGAAATGGAAGGACGTTTGTTAAATAGTTTAAAAGGGGAATTAATGTTCGCCCTCGGCTTTTTCTTTCTCCGTAAGAGGTTCTATCTGAGAGACAAAATCTTCTTCACGATCTGGTTTACTGTAATCATATGCCCAGCGATGAACCTCTGGAATTTCCCCTGGCCAATTACCATGAATGTGTTCAACAGGTGTTGTCCATTCAAGTGTATTGGATCTCCATGGGTTACGCGTTGCTTTCTGGCCTTTGAAAATGCTGTAGAAGAAATTAAACAAGAAGATCGCTTGAGCTACTGCGGCAAGAATTGCAAACCAAGTAACCATGACGTTGATGTCTACCAAATCGTTAAAAATCGGGAATTCAGTGTTAGAATAGTAACGACGGGGAACTCCTGCTAGACCGAGGAAGTGCATCGGGAAGAAAACACCGTAAGCTCCAATAAATGTTATCCAGAAGTGAACATACCCGAGTTTCTTGTTCATCATCTTTCCAAACATTTTTGGAAACCAATGATAGACTCCGGCGAACATTCCGAAAATTGTTGCAGAACCCATTACCAAGTGAAAGTGAGCTACTACAAAATAAGTATCGTGCACGTTGATATCCAGAGCAGAGTCACCCAAGATGATACCTGTAACTCCACCTGTTATAAAGAACGAAACCAATCCAATTGCAAAAAGCATAGCCGGTGTAAACTTCAAATCACCTTTCCAAAGTGTTGTAATGTAATTGAACGCTTTTACAGCCGAAGGAATCGCAACGAGTAATGTGGTGAATACGAATACAGATCCAAGGAATGGATTCATCCCTGTGATGAACATGTGGTGACCCCAAACAATAAACGAGAGGAATGCAATTCCCAAGATAGACGCAATCATGGCACGGTAACCGAAAATTGGTTTACGTGCGTTTGTTGCAATTACTTCAGAAGTAATACCCAACGCAGGGAGAAGTACAATGTAAACTTCTGGGTGACCCAAGAACCAGAAAAGGTGTTCGTAAAGGATTGGGCTACCACCGTTATACTCCAGTGCTTGTCCGCCAATGTAAATGTCACTCAGATAAAAACTTGTACCGAAACTACGGTCGAAAATCAAGAGCAATGCAGCAGCAAATAATACAGGGAATGAAAGAACACCTAATATAGCTGTTACCAGAAACGCCCATATTGTTAGCGGAAGGCGTGTCATGGACATTCCCTTTGTACGCAAGTTGATAATCGTAACGATGTAGTTCAATGAACCTAGCAAAGAAGAGACAATGAACAAGGACATGGATACCAACCAAAGTGTCATACCCAAACCAGATCCAGGCATTGCTTGAGGAAGAGCACTTAGAGGAGGATACACTGTCCAACCGCCAGAAGCTGGTCCTGATTCAATGATCAGGGAAAACATCATAACTGTGACGGAAGAGAAGAAGAACCAATATGACAACATATTGAGAAATCCAGACGCCATGTCACGAGCTCCAATTTGTAGTGGAATCAACAAGTTTGAAAACGTTCCGCTCAGACCACCTGTTAGAACGAAGAATACCATGATCGTACCATGGATGGTGACCAATGCTAAATAGAAATTCGGATCTAGGACTCCACCCGGAGCCCATTTACCAAGAACAGCCTCCAAAACAGGAAAGCTTTTTCCAGGCCATGCAAGTTGCAGACGGAAAACAATCGACATAAGCATTGCCAAAACTCCCATGAATACAGCTGTAATCAGGAATTGTTTGGCGATCATCTTATGATCCTGTGAGAAGATGTACTTGCTGATGAAACTATCATCATGATGCTCGTCCTCATGATCATGCGTGTGAGCATGACTGTGAGTAGCCTGTGCCGTTACATCGTGTGCGGCATGTACGTCATTGTGTGTGTGGTCCATTGCTGACATTTCGCTCTCCTTTGATTCTTATTTTGATAACAATGTTCAGTTAGCCATAGTGTGTGATGCAGCTGCTACAGCCGGAGCTGCAGGTGCTGCTGAAGCTTTGTCAATTTGCGCTGTTGGAGCAGGTGCTGCAGTTGCCTGCTTTTGCATCCATGTTTGTTGCTCTGCCATCCACGTATTGAATTCTTCTTGAGATTCTACAATAATGTCCATTTGCATGTTGTAATGCGCAGCACCACAAATCTTGTTGCACAATAAGACATAGTTGAACTTATCATTGTTCAATTTCTCACGCATTTCTTTAGTCGTGATGGTTGGGATAAATTCAAACGCCGTTTCCATACCTGGTACACAGTTCATTTGTGCTCTAAAATGGGGCATGAATGCACTGTGAATTACATCACGGGAACGGAATTTGAAATGAACAGGCTTGTCTTTCACAATGTGAAATTCGCCTTTCACAATCACATCATCGTCCGCTTTCGCATCAGATGTTAATCCAAGGTC
>CALQRR010000324.1 GCA_943333015.1 Chitinophaga pinensis
CGAAGCGAAAATGTCTAAGGGTAAATGGGGCGCTGTTTCAAATTTGAAATTCCCGTTGAACTCTGAATCGGATGATTTTGGTATCATCTTCCAAGGGAAACAAGAAAAAGGCTACTTCTCTTCCAGCCGACTAGGTGGTCGTGGTGGATCTGATATCTATGAATTCAGTGTTCCTCCAATCTTGTTTACATTGGGTGGATATGTTTACGACTTCGAGGCCAAAACTCCAATCATTGGAGCAAAAGTGACCATGGTGAGTAAAGATGGAATGACCTACGATGCGATTACGGATCAGACAGGTTCCTATTATTTTGACAACACCAAGTTCCGCGAAGACAATACGTATGAGCTTGTTGCAAGTGCTACCGAATTTCTAAATGATAAAGGTGCTGAGACAACCGTTGGGGAATCTGTTGGTCGTGATTATAAAAAAGATTTCTTCCTGAAAACGACCAAAAAAGGACCGATTCGTTTGCCTAAGATTGAGTACGATTTGGGTAAATGGGATCTGCGTCCAGAATCCAAAGATTCTTTGAACGGATTGATTCAGACATTGAAAGACAATGCAAATATCACCGTTGAGTTGATGTCACATACAGATTCACGTGATGCGGCGAAAGCGAACATTGTACTTTCTCAGAAACGTGCTCAGTCGGTTGTTGATTACCTTATTGAGCAAAAGATTGATCCAGCTCGTTTGACAGCCAAAGGATACGGAGAGACGAAATTGCTCAACCGTTGTAAAGATGGCGTGAAGTGTTCGGAAGAAGAACATCAGATTAACCGTCGTACTGAATTCCGTATCACTAGTACGACATTTGTTCCTGCAGCTGGATCACCTGAATTCAAAGCTCCAAAAATTGAAGCTGTTGAAGAAGATGAAGAAATTCAGACAGACGTGGAAGAAATCAAACGCGATAACATTCAGGTTGATCCGAAAGTAACACCTGCGCCTCCTGTGGTTCCTGCTCCAGCAGCGCCTGCAGTTGCACCGGCTAAACCAACACCTGCCGCACCGGCTAAGCCTAAGAAATAATCTTGTTCTCTTAAAAACAACTCGCAACATCCCGCCATTACCAGCGGGATGTTGTTATTTTGTACCTATGCTATCCAACGATCGTTATGCAGCTCGAGGCGTTTCTTCCGGAAAAGAAGAGGTACATGCAGCCATCCGTAATTCAGATAAAGGACTTTTTCCAAAAGCATTTTGCAAGATTATTCCCGATACACTTACCGGTGATCCTGACTATGCTCTTGTAATGCATGCTGACGGAGCGGGAACAAAATCTTCGTTGGCATACATTTATTGGAAAGAAACGGGAGATCTATCTGTTTGGAAAGGCATTGCGCAGGATGCACTGGTAATGAATACCGATGATCTTCTTTGCGTGGGCGTAACAGATCAATTTTTGCTGTCTTCCACCATTGGTCGCAATAAGAACAAAGTATCAGGAGAAGTCATCGCAGCGTTGATTCAAGCCAATCAGGATCTCTGTGATTGGTTCGGCACTTTAGGTATTCGAGTTCATCTCACTGGAGGAGAGACTGCCGATGTTGGCGATCTGGTTCGAACGCTCATCGTTGATTCAACAGTCGTAGCACGTATCAAGCGGAGCGACATTATTGATAACAGCACGATTGAGCCTGGGGATGTGATTGTTGGATTAGCCTCTTTTGGACAGGCTACATACGAAGATACCTATAACGGAGGCATGGGAAGTAACGGTCTCACATCAGCGCGTCACGATGTGTTTTCGAAAGTACTTTATGCCACATATCCCGAAAGTTTTGATCCCGATGTGCCAGAAGACTTGGTATATAGTGGTAAATACCGGTTGACCGATCCGGTTCCGGGTTTGGATGTGGATTATGGAAAATTGGTTCTTTCCCCCACACGCACCTATGCACCGGTAATTAAGCAGATGCTCGAAAGCTATAGAAGTCAGATTCATGGCATGGTGCATTGCAGTGGTGGTGGGCAAACCAAGGTCTTGCATTTTGTTGAACAGGTTCATGTGATCAAAGACAACCTGTTTGAAACACCCCCTTTGTTCCAAATCATCCAAGAAGCTTCTGGTACCGATTGGAAAGAGATGTACCGTGTTTTCAATATGGGGCATCGCATGGAATTGTATGTTCCAGCCGCTATTGCCGCAGATCTTATCAGGATTTCGGAATCGTTTGGTGTGCAAGCGCGTATTGTTGGCAGAGTGGAAGCATCAGCCAGCAAGAAGTTAAGTATCATTTCTCAACACGGGACATTTACATACGAGGCGTAAAAAGCCTAATTTTGCCGCCGATGGAAGAAAATACCCTGCTCCCAAGACTGGAGGCAATCCGTGCGCGGTTCGAAGAAGTGGAGAAGCTGATCTCCGATCCTTCTGTGATTTCAGACATGACCCGTTTTAAGCGGCTCAACAAGGAATACAAAGATCTTCAGGCAGTAGTTGAAGCGGGAACCCGGTACCGCAAGATTTTCGATGATCTGCGATCGGCCAATGAAATGATGTATGCGGAATCTGATGAAGCTTTCCGCGCCATGGCCAAAGAGGAAATCACGCAGCTAGAGTTGGAACAAACGGCTTTGGAAGAAACCATCCGATTGTTGCTCATACCCAAAGATCCCGAAGACGGAAAGAATGCTGTTTTGGAAATTCGTGCCGGGACAGGTGGTGATGAAGCCAGTATTTTTGCCGGTGACCTTGCCCGGATGTACATCAAATTTTGTGAGAACAAAGGCTGGAAAGTCGATGTGGTAGATCAAAGTGATGGTACGCTTGGTGGATACAAGGAGATTGTCATGGAAGTGAGTGGCGACAATGTCTACAGTATTTTGAAATACGAATCTGGCGTGCATCGCGTTCAGCGTGTTCCGGCTACGGAGACACAAGGGCGTGTCCACACTTCTGCCGCAACAGTAGTTGTTTTGCCGGAGGCCGACGAAGTGGATGTGGTCATCAATCCCGCCGATCTCGAGTTTCAGACATCTCGTTCGGGCGGAGCCGGTGGTCAAAATGTGAACAAGGTGGAGACCAAAGTGCAGCTGACGCACAAGCCTACAGGCATCATGGTCATGTGTCAGATTGAACGTTCGCAGCTTGGAAATAAAATCCGTGCGATGAATATGTTGCGAACCAAGTTATATGACCTTGAGCTAGCGCGCCACAATGCCGCCATATCAAAGCGACGTAAAACCATGGTTTCTACCGGTGATCGTTCTGCAAAAATCAGAACCTACAACTATCCACAAAGTCGTGTAACAGATCACCGAATTGGGTATACCATGTACAATTTACCCACGTTTATGGGAGGCGATATTGAAGAACTAATCAATGCATTGCAGGTAGCCGAAAATGCAGAACGCATGCAGGAAGGAACAGAAGTTCAATGACACGGGCCGAATTGATTGCTTTTATCCGCCACCAGAAAAGTTTTCTCTGCGTAGGTCTCGATACC
>CALQRR010000325.1 GCA_943333015.1 Chitinophaga pinensis
ATCATACCTCTGATGTGTTGGATACTTACCTCAGTCAGCATTTCGAGTATGTACTTACCGTTTGCGACAATGCCAATGAACATTGTCCGTATTTTCCCGGCAAAGCCCAACGGATTCACCACAGCTTTCCCGATCCAGCGAAAGCAACAGGTTCGGAGGAAGAAATACGCGAAGCATTTCGATTGGTGCGCAACCAGATTCGCGCTTGGGCGCAAGAATTTTCACACAGTTTGTAAAGAAGTCTGTTCCTCCGGTGTGAAAACGAATCAAGTTTTGTTACCGTTCAGTGGCTTTGCGATATGCGGAATTGGTAAACGCAATGCTTCGGATTAAACGATGTGCCAAACAAAATGGATGATTCAATTAGCTAAACCGCACGCATAGTTTGAAGGCACTGTTGCCAGTTGGCCGTTTTGTTTAAATTGTGTTATTGGACTAACTGAATTTCAGAAAGTTCTTTACCAATCTCATTAATCCCTTTTAATATTCTATCCGTCTGTTTATTTGACGGTTTCTTTCTTCCATTCACATATTGTGAGAATAGAGTTGGATTCATCCCAATTCGCTCGGCTAAAAATTTGGAATTAATAACGCGATAAAATTGAAATAGCTGCTTTAAGTCAATCTCTAACTCAATATTTTCTTTGGAGAACTTGCTATTTGTAGAATCAAAAGCAAGTTCCATCGCTTCAAGAAGATTATTCTGAAGCTCTGTAATATTTTTTCCCGTTGTAAAAATTGGATTCTCCTCAGAAAATGCAGAAAATCCCGTCCCCGTTTTTTCAACAACAAACTTATATTTCTTCTTGAGTTTCATTTCCTTCGTTTTTAAATTGATTTGATTCCAGCGTCCTTCAATATCTTCTTTTCCAAGCCCTTTCCTATTTCATGACTTCCATGATCAGGAACAATCAAAATATTTGTTTTTTCAGGATGCATCATTTTTATATGCGATCCTTTTTGCGATATTGAATACCAGCCATCTCTTTTCAGAATTCTCAAAAGCTCTGAACACTTCATTCTTTTGTCCTATTGTATTCATTCACTTTTGCAAAGTAAATAAATATTTACTTTATTGCCAATCATAAAGTAAATTTATATTTACCTTCTAATTGCTACAGAGTTCGGGAAAAGTACAAACTGTATGTGATCTCGGCCTTGCTGGTAACTCTAATATTCGTGGACTCTGACGGGAAAACATCACCTTCGAATTTCAATTATCCCGAATGGTGAAACCTATTGCACCCATTTTCGTTTGCTCGCTTTTGTCTGCATTGTTTTCAACGTCCTCAAGCGCACTCTTTTTATGCATATCCGATTCGGCATTTTTTGTATTTCAGGTATCATCACACTCACAATATTTTGCACAACAGATGTTTCCGCACAAACAAACGTCCGACTGATTCAGGATCTTAATCCGGGTGCGCAATCGGGATCGTTTTTCGATCCGATGGTGGTCAATGGCAATCTGTTGTTTTTTGGTCAAAATGCAACAACCGGTTATGAACTTTGGAAATGCAAAGACGATTATCAGATTGAACTTGTAAAAGATATTAATCCTGGTACGGCCTCTTCTTGTTTACTCAACGATGACATTCGGATTCAGGGGATTAACATCAATGAAGTGCTGTATTTTATGGCCGACGATGGTGTGCACGGGCTTGAACTGTGGCGAAGTGACGGAACCGAATTGGGGACTTCCATGGTAAAAGACATTCAACCCGATGCTGGTGATGGAATGCCTTTTCAGGCCAATCAGAAATTACAAAGCATCAATGGAGATCTTTTTTTTGAAGGCAATGACGGAAACGCATCCGGCTTGTGGAAAAGCGATGGATCGTCTTCCGGAACAACACGCGTAAAAGATTCTTTATACCTCATTCGATACAGCGTTAAAGTCAACAACCTTCTGTTTTTCTCTGCCTATTTTCCAGGTACAGCACATGTAGATTTATGGCGAAGTGATGGCACCGAAGCAGGAACATTTCCCCTTGGAACTACCCTTAATATTTGTTGTGGTTTGCAACCTGAAAACCTGTGTGCATTTGGCGATGTCGTGCTTTTTAGTGGGATAGGAGAAACCGGCGGACGTGAACTTTGGAAGTCGGATGGAACCGTGGGCGGAACAGCCCTCGTGGACGATATTAATCAAGGACAAGCGAGTAGCAACCCGTCACGGTTGACCGTAGATGAATTTGGCGGATTGCCGGGGATTGTCTTTATCGCCAATAACGGTAGTTCAGGTCCGGAACTTTGGAGGAGCGATGGCTCGCAGGCCAATACCGTTTTGGTAAAAGATATTTTTGAAGGGCCGGGAGGTAGTTTCATCGATTCTATTAGTCACAGAGATCAATTTACATTCCTCGATGGGCAGTTGTTTTTCAGTGCCAACGATGGTCTTCATGGGAATGAATTGTGGATGAGCGATGGTTTCTCGAATGGTACTTTCATGAAAGAAGATATGCGAGTAGGCCCGGCATCCAGTCTTCCGCAGTATTTTTTTCCAATCAACGGCAGCCTTTATTTCAGTGCCGATGATGGCATTTGGGGGCGCGAATTATACGAAACGAACGAAATTGCATTGGGGACATTATTGCTCGAAGACGCCTATACAGGCAGTAACGGAAGTTATCCTTCGGTGATGATGGCCTACAACGATGTGGTCTTTTTTGCGGGCGATGATTTCGATAACGGTATGGAAATTCGTGCGCTCTTGCCCGATTACAGCTCCTTGTGGGTAACGCTAAACAGCGGAATTCAACAGGAATTAAATGATCTTGTTTGGGCCGGTGATGTGTGTTTCACCGTTGGAGCATCGGGTACTATTTTACGCAGCACCGATGCTGGAATTTCTTGGTCATCGCTCGAGAGCGGTGTTGCTACCGATTTGAAATCGCTCTATTTTGTGAATGAAACAACCGGATTTGCTGTTGGTACAGGTGGTGTTATTCTGAAAACTACAGACGGGGGAAATTCCTGGCTGCCGATCACCAGTGGCACAACGTTTTTGTTGCGTTCGGTGTTCTTTACAAATCCCAGCTCTGGTTGGATTGTTGGTTCCGGGGGAACGATTCTGCATACCACCGATGGCGGAAATACATGGAATATTCAAAGTTCCGGCGTGACCAGTCCGCTGCGATCCTGCTATTTCACCAATGCAAGCAATGGGTTTGCTGTAGGTGTTGGCGGGGTAATTTTACACACCACCAATGGAGGGATTTCCTGGATTCCTCAACTATCGGGCACCAGCGAAAACCTCAATGCGGTTTCTTTCATTACAGATAACACGGGAATGGTTGCGGGCGATGCGGGCGTGATTCTCAAAACTCCAGATGGTGGAGCGAACTGGATTGGACTAAATTCTGAAAATACCTACGCCCTCAAATCGGCACTGTGGATAGATGCCGACACAGCACTTGCCTGCGGAAGCAGCGGCACCATTTTGAAAACAATGAA
>CALQRR010000326.1 GCA_943333015.1 Chitinophaga pinensis
CCATACAACCAGACCGTTAGTAGCAATGAGAGCAACGAAGCAAAGAACAGAATGGCCAGAAAAGGCCCATTGAATGTGTAATAAACACCTAAGCAAAGTCCCACCGAGAGGCTGTTGAAGCTATATACCCCGGTGCGGATAAAGGTGTGATCGAGTCCGAGAATTCGGGCGGCAACTTGCGTAATTAAAACCGTAATGAGCCCACTGAGCCCGGCATAAGGATCGACAAACGTGACCAGCAACAGCAACACCGCCAGGGATTTTCTTTGAGAGAAGAACACCTGGGCATAACTGAGTAGTACACCTTCACCGAAATCTTTCAGGAAATGGATTCGTTTTCCTGCCGGGATCAGACCCATACGCTGGTTTAAATTTTAAATGACTTCAGATGGGAGGGCATTTCTTCCATTTTGTTGAGGTCGTCAACCGTTTCTTTTCTACGAATCACATGCGTTTTTCCTTCCGGATCGATTAACACGACATTAGGACGCATGGAAATGAATTGCATCCACTGCGTCATGTTATACGCTCCAACGGTATGAACAACAACTTGATCCCCCTTTTTAAGAGGAGGTAAAGTTACATTTTCCCTTAGCACATCAATGTTCATACAGAGTGGACCATAGATCACTGCATTTTCGGTATGATGTCCGCTTGCTTCCACTGGTGAAATTCGGTGGTCATACCAAAATGAGGTAAAGAGTAAGTTCACACCCATGTCCATCACCAGTGCACGTCGGCCATCCGAAAGTCGTTTGTTAGCAATCACCGATCCTGCTAAGAATCCCGCCTCATCAATCAATGCCCGCCCCGATTCCAGAATCAGCATCGGTAAATCATCTTTGGTGAATCCGGCATTGAGCAGCGTGGTGCAAATGGCTTCTGCATATTCATCAAATCCCGGGATGATATCACTTCCCGGAAGGAAAGAACCCTTAAGTGTATTTTTGGAGGCAAATCCTCCTCCGAGGTCGATATATTCGATGTTTTTTTTGTGGTGAAGTTTCAGCCCCAATGCCAGATCCGAAAGTTTATTTGCTGCCACCGCATACGCATTGGGCGACAGCATGAACGTGCCAATGTGACAATGCAGCCCAACAAGATCCATTTTATCGGTCAGGATAATTTTGTTGATGGCATCCCAGGCTTGTCCGTTTTCATAGTTGAACCCGAAGCGGTCCCACATTGGATAAATTCCGGTATCCATGTTTACACGGATAGCCACTTTTGGACGCTTTTTCAAAGAGCCGGTAAGCTCGATTATCTGGTACAATTCATCGAGATGGTCGATGTGAATGAGGGAATCATTTTCAATCGCAGTCCGAAGGTCTTCTTCTGTTTTATCGGGTCCGTTAAAGATGATGTTCTTGCCCGGAACACCGTTGGCAATAGCTTTTTTGTACTCGAAAATGGAAACAACTTCTGCCCAAGATCCTTCCTGATGAAAAATGTTGCAGATCGCATTGATATAATTGGTTTTATAAGACCAGGCAAACTGAACCTTCGGATAGCGTGACGTAAATGCCCGTTTGGCATCCCGGTATGTCTGGCGGATTTTTCGCTCCGATAAAATAAACACCGGTGAACCATACTGTGCAATGATTTCCTTTACCGAAACTCCATCAATATGGCTCACTGGTTCGTGCAAAGATCGTGTGCCGAATTTATTGCTGACTCCTCCGTTAAGGGAAGTGATGATCGGACGTTCGTATCGTAGTTTGGTCATGATGTTTCTGATTATAATTCGCCCGTTGTAGAGATGTTTTGAAAGTCTGACAGGTTGACAATATTGTCGAAGGAATACCGCACAAACATCTTCCCGACATCGTAAGTGGTAAATGGTTTTACGTCTTCTCCGAAGGCCATTTGAACAGCCGCAGCCGGCATATTCTGACCAGCAGCCACGGGTAAATACACCCATGCCGGGAAGCGTGGATTTATTTCCACAATGAACAGCTTGCCATCTTTGTCTTTGATCAATTCGAGCTCCATGCCACCGCGCCATTTGTTTGCCGCAATGAGTTTGTGCGTCATTTCCAATAACCGCGGTTCATCGAGGGTGATACCTGCCCAAGCTTTTCCTTTATCGGTGATAAACAGCTTCCGCATTGGAACGGCGCCGATGGTAGTTCCTTTGCCATCACCAAGCGCTGTTACATTGTATTCATTTCCATAAACAAACTGCTGGAAAATAATCGGAAGCCCCCATTTAGACTGCAGTTTGTTAAAGTAGGAATACACTTGTTCAATGTTGTAAGCGATAAAAGCTTCATAGAACTTTCCTTTCACAACAACCGGAAAATCGAACTGATTCATTGCTGCTGTGACTTCGGAAACTGATCCCACTGTTACCGACAGCGGCACATGCAAGCCGTACTTTTCACCAAATTCAGAGAGTCGGTATTTTTGCCTTTCTTCAAACTGGTCAACTGTTGGCAGAAACGTTTTAATACCCATTTGTTCTAGCTTGGGCGCCAGTTTCATAAATGTAAACAGCTCTGCATCAAAATTGGGGAAGATAAAATCGAGCTTTTCCTGTTGATGAATGTATTCTAGCCGGAGCAGTAAATTGTCGGAACCTTCAGACGGATAGGGAACAGAATAACTCTTATCCACCAGATCGTGCATATACAAACCGGGTTCGAGATGATCGTAGGATATACCAATAATCCGGATGTCTTTGCCTTTCCAGTCACGCAAGGCGCGAATCACCGGTATTCCAGGTCCTGGATTGTCCGTGTTGTTTAACCCGGAAACGGCTATGGTAAGTTGTTCTTTCATACTTTCTCTGCCAATTGCAGGTTGAGTAAAAGCTGAATGAACTCGAACAAGTCTTTATCTATGGTTTTTTCATCGGTCTCGTAGCGTTCCAGAATGGATTTCAAAACATCATCGGTGGAACTTTTCTCTTTCAGGAGTTGAATGATTTCCACTCCGATCGGGTTGACCGAATACGAATCTCCGGTGCTGGGATCGAAAACAAAACCACTGTCGCTTACCGCAACGTTGCTCTTAATTCGCACATTCATATTACATTTTTTTAATCCTTCAGAAAGAGAGGTGATGAGCACCCAAGACAGCAATCAATCCGGGTAGTTTAATCTGTGATTATATTTCAGGCAGAAATTACGCGGAGCGACAGAGGATGCATTTCAAAATGCAATTTTTCCGCTTGATGCTGAGGTTCGCCATCAATATTCATCTGGCCATGCTTGGTCCTCTGAACAACAATCGATTGGGCAGAGAAACAGGTCGTATTGGGATCTTGGTCAATGGTTCCCCTGAAAAGCCGGATAGCTAATGCCGGCGCATCTATCCAGCGGCATCTTTTGAGAATGGTAACATGAAACAGACCGTCGGTTAATGAGGCCTGCGGTGCTATATACGCATTGTTGCCAAACTGGGGGCCGTTGCATACTGTAAGCAAAAAAGCATCTGTTTGGA
>CALQRR010000327.1 GCA_943333015.1 Chitinophaga pinensis
CTTTCTTTTCAGAAAAATCCATCCATGTTGAAGAGAAAAACGAGGTATTTGTTCAACGTTTCGACATGCTGAAAAATCAATCACGCTTCAGCGGAATTCATTACGAAATTGGATACACCGAAGACATTCTGCTCCTTAACAACCTTTTGCATTCTTAAGTTTAATCGCATGAAACGAATTTTAATCCTTTCTCTGCTGAGCCTTTTTCTTCTGTCGTCGTTCGGATTGAGCGCACAAACAGATACGCATCGTGCAGAAAGTCTAAAACTGATTGAACAGGGAGAATTGGCGAAAGCAATCGATAAAATGAAACTGGCGGTGGGCATTTCACCCGAATTAGCTGAAAACTGGTATGTTCTGGGCTTGGCATATATGGCGATGAACGACAGCAAAACAGCTTTAACGGATTTCAGGAAAGCAGATTCGTTAAAATTGGCCACTGGTGATTTTTATCTCCAGTACGGGATTGCATTTTTCGATACAGGTAACAACAAAGACGCCTTTGCCAATTTCGAAAAAGGCATTAAGGTCGACCCTAAAAACTTCAAGCTTTTTTACAACAGAGCACTTGTCTGGATGGAGCTTCAACGACCAGATAATGCCATGACCGACCTCAACAAAACGATCGAACTCAAAGCTGATTTCATTGAAGCATATCTCAACCGAGCGATACTTAGTTTTGATGATGAACGTTATCAGAATTGTATCAAAGATTGCGATCAAATCATTGCTCTGTCGCCGAACCATTCGGAAGCATACTATTACAGGGCGATGGCCAAAGGAAGCAGCGGAAACGACAAAGCCGCAATTCTCGATTTTGACAAAGCATTGGAAATTAATCCTAAAAACGATGATGCTTTTCTCAAACGTGGGGCTGCAAAACTGTTATCAGGAAATAAAAAAGGGGCTTGCATGGATTGGAAGAAATCGGCGGAACTGGGCAATGACGAAGCGGAACTTTACATTGACGCTAACTGTACTGAACAATAAAGACTATGAAAAAATTTACAGGGATTTTGTTTGGACTTCTACTCAGTGCCATCAGTGTGTCGGCGCAGTCCAAATCAACTATGATTAGCACATTGTACAATGATGGTGTGAAATTGATTGGGGAGAAAAAATATGCAGAAGCACGAATCAAGTTGGATGAGGCTGTGCGTATGAAAGGCGATTATGCCGAAGCAGTATTTGCACGCGGAACCTGCAGTCTGATGTTAGACGAACGCGACAAAGCCTGTCTTGACTTTGTAAAAGCGTCATCACAAGGCTGGAAACCTGCAGATGAATACATAAAAAAATACTGTTCATCAGATGCAGTAGGACGTAAAGCCAAACCGGTTCAACCGAAAAAAACTACTGGAATTGCGAAATAGACTGCTCATTTTAAGTATTCTGATGATTTCTGTTCTAACCGCAACGGCGCAAACCACTGCGTTGGATTGGTACAATCAGGGAACATCCAAAGGCTTGTCGGAAGAGTACATGAGTGCCATTGATTGCTTCACAAAAGCACTCCATCTGCAACCTGATTTTGAAGATGCGCTATACAACCGAGGGCTTTGTTTATATCGGAAGAAGCAATACAAACAAGCATTGCTCGACTTTACCACCATTCTCCAAAAGAATATGGAAAGTGCCCGTGCATTCAACCAGCGCGGATTAACCCGAAGTGCATTGGGCGATCACAATGGAGCCGTGGCCGATTTCACCGATGCGATCACCTTACAAAGCAATGATCCGATGTTTTACTACAACAGATCGTTATCGACTTATTCACTTGGATTATTCGCAGAAGCGCTCGCAGATTTAAACGTTTGTATAGAACTGGATCCTAAACTGGGAAAAGCCCATTATAAACGCGGTATCATTCAGTACGTTTCCGGTTCCAAGGAAGCAGGCTGTATCGATTTGGGAAAATCGGCGGAACTGGGATACACGGAGGCATTTGACATTATCCGCATCTACTGCAGATAAGATTTGAGTTCATGAGAACGAAGAAACAAAACCTTTTTTCAGGGCTATTGTCATATCCGTTATTGGGTTTGATTTATACCCTTTCGGTTCTGCCTCTTCCGATCTTGTATCTGCTGTCGGACGGAATTTATCTCCTCTTGTACCGAACTTTTTCATACCGGGTAAACGTTACAAGGAGCAATCTACAACGAGCACTTCCAGAGAAAACAGTTGCCGAATTGCGGATGATCGAACGTCGGTTTTATCATCATCTGTGTGATGTGATTGTTGAAACCATCAAGTCATTCACCATCAGCCCACAACAACTCAGCAAACGCATGAAACTGCTGAACCCGGAAGTGCTACAATCGATGTATGCAACAGGTCATAAAATGATTGCGGTCACAGGTCATTATGGCAATTGGGAATGGGCTGCCATTACTCTTCCGCTTCAAAGTGCTTATGCCCCGCAAGGAGTGTATCTGGCCATTAAAGATCCGGTGATGAACAAAGCAATGATTGGTTCCCGGAGTCGTTTTGGAATTGATCTGCTGGAAGCTGGAAAGATTTTCCAGGAACTGGAAAGCCGCAAGGACATCCTATCAATCACCGGTTTTATTGCCGATCAAAGTCCTTCCCGTCCTGAAAAAGGCTTATGGCTTGATTTTCTGAATCAGGATACCGTGGTTGCAACGGGCACCGAAAAATATGCTTCCATGTACGAGATGGCTGTTGCATTTGGCAAAATCCGCAAGGTGAAACGCGGCTATTATACCCTCGAATATGAACTCGTAACGGCGAATGCCGCGTTAAATGCACCAGGTGATGTATCCAAACAACACACCGCCATTCTCGAACGCATCATCCGCGAAGAACCTGAATACTGGCTTTGGTCGCACAAACGCTGGAAACACAAACGCCCAACCGATTTCCAAACGCCCCAACCTCATGAACGCCAATGAACCTCTTGCCGAACGTATGCGTCCAACAACGCTCGAAGGCTATGTCGGCCAGGCGCATCTTTTAGGAGAAGGCTCGGTCTTATCAAAACTCATCAACCAAAAACTCCCTTTGCCCTCCCTCCTACTTTGGGGCCCTCCAGGAGTTGGTAAAACAACGCTCGCCCGCTTACTTGCCGAAGCCAGTGATGCACCCTTTTATACCTTGAGTGCTATCGCATCGGGTGTAAAAGATGTGCGCGAGGTCATCGAAATGGCTTCCCGACAGGGTGGGCTGCTAAGAAAACCGGTTCTGTTTATTGATGAGATTCACCGCTTCAGTAAATCACAGCAGGACTCGCTGCTCGGTGCTGTTGAACGCGGAATCGTCACGCTCATTGGAGCGACAACGGAGAATCCTTCGTTTGAAGTCATACCGTCACTTTTATCACGCTGCCAAGTGTATGTGTTGCAGCCACTCGAGAAAGAAGATCTGTTGGGAATGTTACAGCGATCAATGAAGGAAGATCGTTTCCTCAAACACCGTGAGA
>CALQRR010000328.1 GCA_943333015.1 Chitinophaga pinensis
TCCACTCTCCTTTGCGGTTATTCCGCAGCAACAAATTCCGCAGCACACCTGTATGCTCCATCAGATTGAAAAAGGAAATGCCCAGCTCTTTCGCTCGCTTCGATACAAACAAACGGATCGAATTGCTTGGCTCCGGCTGTAAGTAGCAATTGTTGATCAATAACACCTTGTCAAAACGTCCCGGAATGTGAAATCCCAATCCGTCACGATCACTAAAATCATCTCCGCTACTCACTTCTTCCTCGGTCAGCCAACGATTTGCCGAAAACGTATATTCTAGTTTGTTGCGGTAAAAATAATCTTGACCAGCACCCAATATTGGTTTGATCTCCGGTAAAGAAACTTTCGATATGCGTGTCAATACATCATAAACCTGTTTGGATTTATGTTTTAACTGATCTGCGTATGATAACACCTGATATTTACATCCTCCACACACGCCAAAATGTTCACATTTCGGTTCAATCCTCAACGGACTGCGGGTATGAAAATGAACGGGCTTACCCTGACGGAACCCACTTTTCTTTTTAGTGATCTGAACATCCACCACATCGCCTGTTACTGCTTGTTCTACAAAAACAACCATGCCTTCATGCCTGGCTACTCCCATTCCTTCTGAAGCAAGGTCTGTAATTTCGAGTTGATGATAAATCTGTGGTGCTAGCGTTCGTGGACGACCCATGTAGTGGAATTTTGGCGCAAGTTCAGGAAATTGGGCGAATGAGCGTAATAAACTAACTTTGCTTCGCTTTCATTTTTCAACCAAAACCCATATTCAGGCGTTTCATTGAAAACACATCTTCCCGAAAGCACTCAATTTCAACCTTATGCAGCATTCCTCTGAAACAAACAGCACCATTCTAAACGGGAACCACTATTATATTCATCTCGAAGAGGAATTCACTGCTCACAACTACCATCCCATTCCTGTGGTGCTCGAACGTGGTGAAGGCGTATATGTTTGGGATGTTGAAGGAAAGCGCTATTACGACTTCCTTTCTGCATACTCGGCTGTTAACCAAGGTCATTGTCATCCAAAAATCCTTGATGCTCTGATCCAGCAAGCAAAAACATTGGCGCTCACCTCACGCGCATTCCACAATAAAGCCTTTGCGGAATTTGGGCAGTACATCACCTCTTATTTCGGTTACGATCGCTTTTTACCCATGAATACGGGGGCCGAAGCCGTTGAAACAGCGTTGAAACTTTGCCGCAAATGGGCTTACCAAAAAAAGGGACTTCCCGAAAACTCGGCGAAAATCATTGTGTGTTCTGGAAATTTCCACGGACGAACAATTTCCATTGTCTCTGCCTCAACGGATCCGGATGCGCGCCGCGAATTTGGTCCGTTTACACCTGGTTTTTTAGTCATTCCCTACAACGATGTTGAGGCTTTGGAAAAAGCTCTTCAGGATCCTGAAATTGCCGGATTCCTTATTGAGCCTATTCAGGGTGAAGCAGGTGTCATGGTTCCCGATGAAGGATATCTATCACAATGTGCCCTACTGTGTAAGCAACACAATGTGCTTTTCATTGCCGATGAAATTCAAACGGGCATTGCACGAACAGGCAGATTGCTAGCCATTGATCACGAAAACATACACGCCGACATTCTGGTCCTTGGCAAAGCGCTTTCAGGAGGCATGTATCCCGTGTCTGGAATTTTAGCAAGCCATGAGGTGATGTTGTGCATTCATCCAGGTGAACATGGCTCTACGTATGGCGGAAATCCATTGGCCTCTAAAATCGCGATGGCGGCGCTCGATGTGGTCAAAGAGGAAGATCTCGCTGGAAATGCCGAACGTCAGGGAGAAGTTCTACGAACAGCCCTGCGTGCTATTCCGGGTGGACGAATTAAACTCGTTCGGGGAAAAGGCTTACTCAATGCTATCGTAATAGCCGAAAAAGGGGGTGTTACTGCTTGGGATATCTGTATCCGACTTTCTGAAAACGGTTTACTCGCCAAGCCTACGCATGGTGATATCATACGTTTCGCGCCACCCTTAGTCATTACCGATGAGCAATTACAGGCCTGTATTTCCATCATCCATCAAACCATCTGTTCATTTGATGTCTAAGCAACGTATCATTTCCACGTTACTCATACTCGCGCTAGTAGCCGGCGGCATTCATCTGTACCGTCGTTACCGAATAGCTCCAGAAGTCCTAATCACTGATATTCAAGTCACTGATCTCAACGGAAAGACTGTTGTCCATGCCCGTGGACAAAACACCATTCTTGTCTTTTTCGCCACCTGGTGCCCCGATTGCAGGAGGGAATTACCTGTTCTTGCCGGATTGGAAAATCTACTTGTTGAAAACAACATTTCGGTTGTATTGGTCAGCGATGAGCCTGTAGAGAAACTGAAAATGTTTAGTACTACGTTACCTGCACGGTTCAGTATCCTGCATCTTAAAAGCAAATTCAGCGATAACGGAATCTACACCTTACCTACCACGTATTTATTCTGCAAGGATGGTTCAACGTATTTGAAACAAACGGGGGCAATCGAATGGTCCACCGAACTGCTGACGAAATTTGCAACAGATTGCTCCAAAAATTAATAAAAAAAACGGCAAAAGCGAAATATGGGTAGATTGCTTTTGCCGTTTAAATCGCCGAAGCGTATAGTGAGATGGTTTGTGACCTAAGCGTTTCAAGAACGCCTTTGCAAGTATACACCCTAATGCACCATGCGCTCTGAAAACAGAGTGTACAAACAGGGGGACAACTGCACTATTTGCGTGGACATTTCCGTAGACAAAAAGTATATCTATCTGATATTGAAGTCTCTAAATGATGATGTTTTGTCCGCAGTTTTTCGGAAATTGCATCTGGAAATGAGAACATTTAAGGGGGATTTCGTTTATTATTTATTTCTATTGCCTGTATTCCTGCTTGCTTGTTCGCAATCGGATACGTCAACGGCATCAAAAAAGCAATCCCAAACGATCCGAGATGCCTTTAAAAAGGACACATTAGCCATCTCACACTTCAACACAGAACTTGCAAATATTGATTCCTTTCCGGATATCCGATCAAAAGATTCATTATTCAGAGCTTACCTCCTCACGCATGAGCACCAATACCAGCCGGAGAAATTACTCGAAACGATAAGCGTTTACGAACAGGTATTTTCAGAATCGCACGTTTCCAAAGGTTTCGCTAACGAAGAACGAGCAATCGTATTTTTAAGAACCAATAAACTCGACTCTGCAGCCTACTATGTCAGCAAAGCATTAGCTGGATACAAAAACGCAGGTATCCAAAAAGATTTAGCCCGATGCTACAATGTTCAGGCTGGAATCAAAGGATTTCAGGGAAAGCTGGATGAATCTTTTGCCAGCCAATTTAAAGCCCTCGACATCTATAAGGATCTGGCCGATAGCAATGGTATCTTCGAAACAGTTCGAGAACTGGGTAATTCATGCTCCAGCCA
>CALQRR010000329.1 GCA_943333015.1 Chitinophaga pinensis
ATCAATAAAGTTCAGGCCGCTTTTCCAGTTTCCGTCGGAAATATTGCCCTGTCCTTGAATGTCATTCTGACGCCCGACAAAGTTCCATGCGAAATATCTGAAATACATGAATCCGAGTTGATAGCTGAAAAAGAACGACACATTCTGACCGAACGATGGTTTCTTTTTGGCATCTCCCTTAATATCGGCCCATGTTTTATAGCCCCGGATATGTTGAGGCTGACTACTCCACATACGTGGAAATACAGTGCAATATGCTGGGTCGTAAACGGGTTCTTCGGTGTCTTTAGGCGTCGCGATGACTTCGTATTTCCCGGTTTTAGGGTTGGGAGAATAAACTGTATTTCCCGGCTTATAGCGTTTTTTAGCATCCGGATGAAGCGGGGCATTGTAATACTGTCCGTATGCCAACGGGCGTGTACCGTATTGCTCGCGGTTGAGATAACTCAAGAGTGTAAAAACATTCTCGGGATTATTTTCGTCCATTGGTGTATCAGCAGCAGAACGAATAACAATCATCCCATAACTACCGTAACCAATAAGCATGGCTGTAATACATAAAACGAGCGTATTGGCCATTACATAATTCGGGCGCCCATTATAAATGAAATACGCCAGAATTGCACCAGCAATCACACCCATCCAACCCAAAACAAGTAACAGCAGAATCGCCAATATGATAAAAGCCGGATGTTGGTTTCCCTTCCGGGTTTGCACGAGTGCCAAAACAATTGACGTGATCAACACTACAATATATATGACTGCTCCGGTTCCGATAGGAAGTCCAAGTGAATTGGTGAAGAGCAGTTCAAACGAAGCTGCATTTCCAACTACTTTGGGAATAAGACCAAACTGAATAAATCCGAGAATAAGCATACCGAGAACCCCTGTTAATAGGATGCCAGCACGCGTAGGTTTGAATTTCCGAAAATAGTAGATGTAGGCAATTGCAGGAATCGCAAGTAAGTTCAGCAAATGGACACCGATTGAGATCCCCATTAAATAGGCAATCAGAACGATGTAACGATCCGCATACGGTTCATCGGCAACTTCTTCCCATTTGAGCATTGCCCAAAAAACCACTGCGGTAAAAAATGAAGAAGTGGCATACACTTCCCCTTCGACAGCCGAAAACCAGAAGGTGTCGGAAAACGTATACGCAAGCGCTCCAACAAAACCACTACCTAAAACGGCAAGCATATTTCCGCTAGTCATTTCGGCTTTTGTGCCAATGAGTAGTTTGCGGGTTAGGTGGGTGATAGTCCAGAAGAGGAAAAGAATCGTTCCAGCAGATGCCAGAGCCGAAAGCAGGTTCATCATCATGGCCACTTTACTTGGATCACCAAAGGCAAATAGTGTTGCAACACGACCAATGATCATAAAGAAAGGCGCTCCCGGCGGGTGACCGATCTGGAGCTTGTAGGCGGTTGCGATAAATTCTCCGCAATCCCAGAAACTGGCTGTTGGCTCAATAGTAGAACCATACGTATACATAGCGACTGCAAATGCAAGCCAGCCAAAGATGTTATTCAGAAGTTTGTATTGCTTCATAGATCAGGCAGGTAAATAGAATTGAGCACTTTCAGCACGAAATGCATCAAAACGCGACGAAAATAGGAAACACTATCCAATTCGCGGGGAAACTGGCAGAAAGTTTTCAGCTATTCTTCGTTTATCATGCTTGAAAACTCTTTCTCCATAAAACTATCCTTCTGTTATTCAATCATATCGAAGTAAATAACAGGAAAGCGTTCTGTAAAATTTGCTTTTACTGAAGTTTTACTAATTTTGCGCCAACATCAAAGCTGTCCGATGGTGTAACTGGCAACACGTCTGATTTTGGTTCAGAAGAGTCTAGGTTCGAAACCTAGTCGGACAACAAAGACCCGCTCACAAGGCGGGTTTTTCTATTTAATCAAGTACCATCACGGCTCCCCGCTTGTCGTATGAGTTGCCATCAGGGAGTTTGAAGCGTATTCGGTAGACATAAATTCCAGTCGGCACGGTAGCAAACAAGTACTTTCCGTCCCACGCTTTTGAAGGATCTTTGGTAAAAAAGAGCTGCTCTCCCCAGCGGTTATAGATCATAAATTCATGTTCGGTAGCCAGTTTCTCATACAATCCAACGGGTTTAAAGCTGGCATTGGGGCCGTAATTTCCGGGACGAAATGCATTCGGGATGTAGATGGTTGGTTTTTGAATGACACATATCCGGTTGCTGTAACTGGTATCCCGAAAATTGTATTGATTGCCGCTTTGCTCAATGGCTTGAACATAATAACAGTATTCGAGCAGCGTATCAACCATCGAGGCAACAACATCATACAAGCTCGTATCCAATTGATTGTCTTGTAAAAACGAATACGATTGTCCGCCATCCAAAGATCTAAAAACAGAATACCGATCCACCCCTGCATCCCATTCTGAATAGGTATTCCACTGGAGCTTATTCACAAATCCATCCAATGCAAGCCCTTTGAGCAACATTGTCCGGGCTGTGTTGGATTGTCCGGAAGCACTGTCGCACTTATCAATGAGCTGGTATTGATAGGTATAACTTTGCTCTTGCGTGGCCACATCATAATCCATGTAATCGACATGCGCGGTGAGTGGCGGAATGAGACCTGAATATACCTGTTCAAATATTCCGTCAGGATAATTCGCTCTTAAAACGCGGTACGATGCAATGTCGGATAAGGTATCGATGAAACAGCGGGAATAGACGCGTCCATCGGGTAAAACGGTCGCTTTTCGTTCGTAGGCAAATTGAGGTAAATCTTGCACATTGGCCACAAAACAAATACTGTTCGAAGAGCTGGATGCCGGAATTCCTGCATACGCTGCGTTGACGAAATAGCAATAGTTTGCATCCTGCACCAGGTTCGATATACTAAACTGAGAAACTGTCCCCGGAACGGTTCCGGCCAGTGTCCAACTTCCTGCACCAATTCGCTGATAAATCTGATAGGAATCTGGATTCTGAATCCAGCCGGCATAGGTCGTCCAATTAAATCAACGCGATTGAGACATGACAAGAGATCAAACTCGAGATAAATCGTTTGGTGAGCGGTAGAATTAATGCTCAGATTATTACAAATATCAATTGCTGCAACAGCATAGGTAACAGGGCTTGCCGTAGGATCAACTCCTGAAGAAATAAAACTGGTAGAATTGATTCCAAAGACCGTATCAACCTGCACAACAAGGCCATTTACCAATTGGTACACGACATAGCCGCGCGTATCAGCTGAAGTGGATATTTCCCAGCCGAGAAGCACGTTGTTGCCAGCAAACTGGACAGAGACAGAATCTAAAAATGGTGGTTCCGGTGCTTCATCATTGCTAAAAGGCCCCCCTGCGCTGTTTGAATGTGAACTGCAGCCGGAAGCATCGGAAATTTGAACAGTATAAAAGATGTCTTGTAAACAGCCCTCCATGG
>CALQRR010000330.1 GCA_943333015.1 Chitinophaga pinensis
AACGCTCTCGAACAACATGCAGATAAATTTCAATTACGATGGAAGAAAGTCGCCGGATGTAAAAACAGTCCATATCGGCGGTATTCAGGTACGTGTTTTCTTCTAATGTTTTCAACAATTGTAGCAGACAGACCAATGAGCACTGTTTGTTTCTCTGTGGATTTTATGTCTGTATATAGTAGCGGCTCTCATTTAATTCTATTATTTTTAGCTCCCGCAATGCAAACAAAAGCACCCACAAAATGTCAATGAAGAAGCCAAAGGCAAAGTACCCCACTGTTATGTTAGTGGATGACAGTGAGATTGATAACTTCATTAATCAGAAAATGATTGAAGGGTGCAATTTTGCGGACCGGATTTATGTTCACACCAGCAGTAAAAGTGCGCTTGAGTTTCTAGCTAATTTTGAACGGGCGCATCTTCCGGAAGATCTGATTCCTGAAATTATCTTTCTGGATATCAATATGCCGATCATGGATGGGTTTCAGTTTGCAGAAGAATTTGGCAAATCATGTCCAAAGATTTACGATAAAATCAAAATCGTTTTCCTTACAAGTTCCCTTAATCCGGTAGATCAAAAACGTGCCATGTCGGTTCGCGGTGTTTATTCCTTTTTGAATAAGCCACTCGGAAAAGATCATCTCGATAAATTATAACAGTAGGCCGATTTCAAAAACACAGACTCATTTTTATTAGACATAAAAAAGCCCGGTATGCAATGTGCATCCGGGCTTTCTTTTTGAAGGCGTTTGATCAGCGTTTTACCACTTGACTCAATGCTTTGATAAATGATTCGTCAATTTTGATGTACTCAAGCATCCGGTTCGATTTCTGGTTGAGCAGTTCGAACTTGGAAAAGAGTTGCCCGATTTTCTGATCCACCTGGCGGGCCGAAGAGCTCATTTGAAGGGACAGGATTTTGTAAAAGATCAAGGCGTTTTCGTAGCCCATCTCATCATCAATTTCGCGGATTTTACGGGTCACGCTACGCAGCAAGCTTGTTGCCGGGTCGTATTTGTTAATCATCGAATAATTGAGTGCCAGCAAAAGCTTGATCTCAATTTCGGAATGCGGATAGTTTTTAAAGCTGATGTCGTTGATTAACGCGTTGAGGATCTGAACGGCTTCCTGATATTTCTTCGCATAAAAGGCACTGGTGGCCATGTATTTGGCGAAATTGATATAGTTCGGAATATCGTTCGTATCGGGCTCGTAGTTGGGAAGCGACTTCAGATTGTGCTCGTACAGTTCGCCTTCGATGCCCAATTCAACATACCGTTCTATTTTTGAAATCAGAAACTTGGTTGTGAAACAGCAGTGGTTAAACAGTAGAAACGACGTGAGTTTTTTGTCCACTTCCTCAAAATAGCGCGCTTCTTTTTTAGGAAGATTGAGTTTGTGGTAGTATTCGAAAGCCAGGTTGTTAAACACCAGCTGTAAATGCTGATAATTGGTGTCTTTATTATACGTCGTAAAAATACGCTCCATCTTGGCCAGCACATCTTCCACCGGTTCATCGTCCTTGATGGCTTCCGGGTTGGGAACATACAAGGCAAACGTTACATCAACAATAGATTTGTATACCTGCAGGTGATGTGACTCATACAAATTACAAATGTGCGACATCTCTTGTTTGATCAACGAGAGGTAATCAACTTGTGATTTGTTGCGGGATGTAAAATATTCTCCAACAGAACGCATGAAAGTATTGAGCAGATCCTCTGCTTTATCCAGCGCGATGGTATAGGCAAGGTGCTTGTTGTAAAGTTGCGTGTACTCGTAATATTTTGGCGAGTTCACATGCAGTTTTTTCAAGGCACTGTAAACACTCGACAACTCATACGGCATATCGTAATTCTGCAGCTCGGATTCCAGTTTTGAGAGAATCGCAATGGCTGTATCACGGTGAGTATCGTAGATCAACGTCGGGATATTCGCCACTTTCCGCAACAAATCGATGATAGGCGTCGACATGTTGTTGGTAAGGAAATCCTGAATCTTATCAAAAAGGCGAGATTTTAGGGTGTAGTAAGCGCTTGTATTGACGCTCAGCATTTCCTGAATCTCCTCGTCGTTGTATTTGTTCTCCCGATATAACTTCAGGAGTCTAAGATACTTGTCTGCCTTCGTCTCAACGAACTGCTGACACAGGTCATTGTACTCTTCCTCCTTGAGCTGCAGGACAATGCTCTTAAACTTGATCATGCTCCCTTTTTGCCGACAATATATGCGAATTTTTCAATAAAGTACGCGACAGAATTCAATTTTCATCAACAGTACTAAGAACATTGCCTGGAACTTGCTGAATAATTTCCCATGATCCGTCGTCGTTTTGTTTTTCAATTACATAAAAACCAACTCCGGCATCACCCCAACCAGTGTAAGGAGTCCAGTCCAGGCGGATGAAAAAATCACCAGCGGTCTCTGCCCTCAGAACCACGTTGTCACTAAACTCGCCGTAGCGTCCTTCCAAGCCGCAAGCATTGGTTGCCAATATTTTATAAAAGTATTTCACATTGTCTACATCAACGGCTTCATCTAAATAAAAGGTTTGTTCGCCTTCGACAGTTGCGAGCAAGGAGAAGCTGCTGTTATCGGTAGATCTGAATACTTTGTATCCATTCACGCGGTTGGCCATAATCGAAGGACGCGACCATTCCGTAAGAATATATTGGTTCTGAACAACAGTTGAACGGGAGGCATTTACCTGCTGATCGACAAAAAGGTTGGCAATAGGTTCACTTATATCAAAATCACTATCCGATTCCACGTGAGTCTGTCCGTTCAATCCTTCTGCTTTAACACTGTATCGGAATTTCACCGGACAGAAAATAGAATTATCGTTGAATGTTGTTACGTCACCGGCAACGGTTCCAAGATCTTCCGTTGTATTGTTGCTTTCTTCTGTGCGGAAGATGCGGTATTGGGAGGGCGTTTTACCAATGTAAGGCGTCCAGTTAACATCGATGGTATTGTCCATGCGTGTAATTACTTCCACGTTGATGGTACAATGTTCAATAAGACTGTCGGTTTCGATGGTATACCCGCAACGGTCAATTGTTTGTAGCTTATAGCAGTATACATTATCGAGTGTATTCAGTGCAGATTCGGTGTATGTGATGGTATGTGCATCCTGAATCTGAGCGATCTGCTGGAAGATGCCGGTGCTGAGGTTTTTACGGTACAGAATGTATGATCCGAAATCGACCGAAACAGATTCTTGCCATTCGATAAGCACCGAAACCGGATCAATAACCGTTACACGGTTGATAGGAGAAACAGGAGCTGGCAAGGTATCAAATACCTGAATGAGGGATGGAACTACGAGCGTGTCGGCACATCCGTTGGCATTGGTAACCGTGAGACTTATTGAATAGAATCCAGGATTGTAGAACACTTCCGTTGGACTGATTGCTGTTTCCACAGAGCCATTTCCAA
>CALQRR010000331.1 GCA_943333015.1 Chitinophaga pinensis
TAAAACGACTGACGAATTTCTTTTTTCACGTATTCGAGAGCAATTTGTGTGGGCAGTTTTTCGACACTCATGGTAATATCGAGCAAGACTTTGGCAAGTTCAACCCCATCGGCATTTTCGCCCACTTTGTGTGCTGCAGCGTTGATGATTTTGATCATTTCCTCCTTGGCACTTTTTACAAGATCCCACGAAGCATTCGACATATAGATTTGTTGGGCAATGTTATGATCGTATTCCCCTCGGACGGTTTTGAGCAATTCCACATGCAGCAAACGTGCACTCATTCCCGGTTTGTGAATACGCATGACCATACTGCTTGGAGTAATGCGCTCAAGGTAAACGACAATGCGTTCGTAGGCTTGCATGCGCACCGGTGTGATGGAATTTTGATTGGTCAACTTCAGATCGAGTGAGCGGAGTTTGAAATTTTCTTCCAGATAATTATTGAGGATGAAGTATATAAATCCAAAAACCACGACCAATGGAATGATGTATTTCAGGAGATCAAAGACGGTTTCGTACCAATTCATGAGCGGTTTTTTAATTTGTCGACAAGATAAGAAACGTAGTATGTATTAGACAAGTTGCATGAAAATAAGGGCAGATGATTTTTTTATTCCAATCCAACTGGACAGCCAGGTCCTTATGAAGCGAAATTTACGTTGAATCAAGGTTTTAAGTGCCCATAAAGACAACTATCAAAAAAGAAACCCTTGAAATATTGATAAGATTTCCATGAGCATCAGACTGAATATCAACGCAGACAGGTCGTTTTTTTTAGGAATCGAATCTCATTGGGGATTTCAAGTCCTCTCTTTTAACAAATACCTGATTATTTCTTACTTGTCATATTGACAGAATCCTCCTACTTTTCAAATTCTTCTGGATACCTAAATCACACTTGATGAAACACGGCTACTTAAAAATCAAACCCCATTTTTTAACGTTTGTATGTTTCTGTTTTGCGGCATGTATGTCAGTTCCAACTTCAGCCCAAATCAGTGTTGCCCGAAAATGGAATGAGGCAATGCTTCGCTGCATTCGGAAAGACTTGGCGCGTCCAACCATTCACGCAAGAAATATTTTCCACATTTCTGCAGCGATGTATGATGCCTGGGCGGCGTTTGATACAACAGCTTCTCCCTATTTACTCGGAAAAACAGTTGGGAACTATACCTGCACCTATACGGGCATTTTACCTCCATCCGATAAAATTGGGGCACAGGAGGAAGCGATTAGTTATGCGGCATATCGTGTGATTCGTGCGCGTTTTCAGAATTCACCCGGAGCGGTGATTTCACTGCCACCTCTCGATTCGATGATGACGGCGATGGGCTATTCAACCAGTTTCATTTCACAGGATTATTCCACTGGTTCACCGGCTGCTTTGGGAAATTACATTGCAGCCAGTTTCATCGCCTATGGTTTTACCGATGGATCCAATCAGCAGGGCAATTATGCCAACCAGTATTATGCCCCGGTCAATCCGCCCTTTTATGCCAATTATCCCGGCGACAGCAATCTGGTTGATCCCAACAGGTGGCAACAAATTTTCTTAGATCAGTATATCGATCAAAACGGGAATGTTTACAATATCTCACCACCATTTCTGAGTGCTGAATGGGGCAATGTTCATCCTTTTGCGCTCAATGATTCTCACAAAACCACCTACAACAGAAATGGAAACGATTATCAGGTGTATTTAGACCCGGGAGCGCCACCATTGCTCGACACAAACGATTTGGCTGGTTTGACTTCCGATTATAAAAAAGGCTACCTCATGGTAAGTACCTGGCAAGCGCATCACGACACGGCCGATCAGGTAATGTGGGACATTTCGCCGGCATCGCTTGGTAACATTCAATCGTATCCAACTACCTACACAGCAGATTCTGATTTTTACGATTTCATTGAGGGAGGTGATATTGGACAAGGCCGGACATTGAACCCGAAAACAGGATTACCCTACGAACCCAACATCGTTAAACGAGGAGATTATTCGCGGGTGCTCGCGGAGTTCTGGGCAGATGGGCCAAATTCCGAAACCCCTCCAGGGCATTGGTTTTCCATTCTCAATTATGTTAACGACCATCCTGATTTTGAGAAACGTTGGGGAGGTCAAGGTGATACTTTGAATGAACTTGATTGGAATATTCGCTCCTATTTTGCACTTGCTGGAGCGATGCACGATGCTGCAGTGAGCGCCTGGAGCGTGAAAGGTTGGTATGATTCGCCCCGTCCAGTCTCGATTGTCCGCTGGATGTGTGGCAAAGGACAATGCGCTGATCCCGGACTTCCAAATTATCATCCTGCAGGAACACCTTTGATCCCCGGCTATGTTGAACAAGTACAACCCGGAGATCCGCTGGCAGGCGCAAACAACGAGCACCTATATAAAATTAAACTTTTCACGTGGAAAGGCCACGATTACATCGCCGATCCTTTGGTGGATATGGCTGGAGCAGGCTGGATTCTGGCTGAAAACTGGTGGCCGTATCAACGATCCAGTTTTGTAACACCGCCATTTGCAGGATATGTTTCCGGGCATTCCACCTTTTCGCGCAGTGCTGCAGAACTGATGACACTGATGACCGGAGACCCATTCTTTCCGGGCGGAATGTGTGAATTTCAGGCTGGGCAAAATACCTTCCTACACTTTGAAGAAGGTCCAAGTACAGATATTACAATCCAGTGGGCCACCTATCAGGATGCTTCCGATCAGTGTAGTCTTTCCCGTATTTGGGGAGGGATCCATCCGCCGCAGGACGATCTTCCTGGGCGAAACATGGGAATGTTTATCGGCCCCAATGCCTTTCAATTTGCGGAAGGACTAATGAACGCGGGGCTACCATATGTTACTAATATTCAACTGAGCCATCCGCTTGTTACCGATCAGCAAGCCGAATTGAATGTCACTTTTTCGGTTACTTTTAATGAGGACATGAATGAACAGGTGTTTCCGATGTTGCAGTTTTCATCCACACAAGCTGCATTGTCGCTCGTGGCAAACAATATTGTATGGGTAAACTCCCGCACCTGCAATTTCACCTTTCTGGTGTTTGATCAAGACATCACGCTCAATGACATAGGCATTGTTGTAAATGGTGCACAGGATCTGGAAAATCACATTCAAAAAGATTACCTCAACAGCAATGTCTTCTCAATTGACACTCGAAATCCAATGCTTACTTCGGAAACGGTGAGTCATTCACTGGTGAATTTGGCAGAATCCGGAGTGGGTGCTTTTTCGGTTAATCTCCAATACGATGAAGCCATGAATACAGCAGCCGCTCCCATCATTGGCTTTTCACCTGTCGAGAATGCCATCGCACTTCAACCGAACTTTGTACTTAGTGCTTGGCTCAACGATTCACTCTTCACGGCTGTGTTCGATATTATTCCCAATGCAGTAGGTTCTGGAA
>CALQRR010000332.1 GCA_943333015.1 Chitinophaga pinensis
ACCCGCATCCAGGAGCTGCAAAAGATCCTGTAGGACTCCAAAACTGAAAACGAATCTTAACAGTTGCTTGGCCACCTGCAGTTGGCGTAATGTTTAAGCGCACAACATCAGGGTTTGTTGCGCAGAAATCGTTATTCACCAACGTTGTATTTACAGGATATTTTACCCATGTTGATCCACCATTATTAGAAACAAAAACAAAGGTAGAATCATCAAAACGACGATATTGTTGTTGGAATTCTAAAATTACATCCGGATAACTTGAGCAATTAATTGAAGTTGCAGTAGTTAAATTCGGGATTTGATTACCAGAACAATCTAAATCAGAATCAAAAAGTGCATAGCCGTTTGCTGCGGTTGTTGATGCAATTGGATCAATTAAAAAAGCACCCGCTGGAATCGTTGAACCAATAACCCAGTTGCTTGTATTTGCAGCAGAGTTAGAAATAATCCAACTTGAAGGAACAGAGAAATCGTTGGTGTAGAATGTTGCAGATGTTGGCGGAGTAAAAATACGCACATCGTCAATCATCCAAGCGTATCCACAACCTGGTGCCGCAGCTGGTCCAACATATGATGATGGACTCCAAAATTGAAAACGAACTTTCACATTTGCTTGTCCGCCAGCCGTTGCAGAAATGTTTAACTGAACTGTTTCTGGATTCGTAGTGGCATCATTATTTACAAAAGCAGTATTTACAGAATATTTCACCCAAGAAGTTCCGCCATTATTGGAAACAAATACAAACGTAGAATCATCGTAACGACGATACTGCTGTTGAAACTCGAGTAAAACAGTTGGATATGCTGCACAATTAACCGAAGTCGCCTTGGTTAAATTGGCAATTTGATTTCCTGAGCAATCCAAATCCGAATCAAACAATGCGTATCCGTTTGCTTCTGTACTTGATAAAATTGGATCAATTGGGAATAATCCTGAAGGAATTGAAGAGCCAATTACCCAATTGCTTGCATTACCTGCAGAATTCGAAATAATCCAATCGGCAGGGTTGGAAAAATCGCTTGACCAAAGATCTACACGGTTTGAAAATGCAGATGGCGCAGTTGCTGATTTTTGAACGCCATAATTGTTTTTACGTGCCCAATTTCCTTGAATATCCTGCGAAGAATTGTTTTGTGCATTCGATGTCATTGCCGCAAGAACAAGCATCGAAAAAAGTAGAAGTTTTGATTTCATAGAAATGAATTAATGAATAAAAAAAACGATCCTCAAAGCACATACGTGTTTTTTGAGAACCGTTCAAATGTAATTCAATTACCAAATAATAAAAACAAACAGTTTTATTATTTTAATAACACATTAAATAATTATTAAAAACTAAGCATACGCTTCGATTGGCGCGCAACTGCAAACTAAATTCCTGTCTCCGTATGCGTTATCAACTTTACCAACACTTGGCCAGAATTTATTTTCGGAAACCCAACTTAATGGATAGGCTGCTTTTTCGCGCGAGTAGGGCTTGTTCCAAGAGTCGCTTATTACCGAAGTTGCCGTGTGAGGAGCATTTACAATCACATTGTTTTCAGCATCAGCCAATCCCGACTCAATCTCGGCAATCTCGTTGCGAATCGAAATCATTGCTTCTGCAAAACGATCTAGCTCGGCAAGACTCTCACTTTCGGTTGGTTCAATCATGATGGTTCCCGGAACAGGAAATGAAACTGTTGGTGCATGGTAGCCATAATCCATCAAACGTTTTGCAATATCTGCCACTTCCACATGCGCAGTTTTCTTGAATTCGCGACAATCAATAATCATTTCGTGAGCAACACAGCCTTCGGTCCCTTTGTATAAAACAGGATAATGTGCTTCCAATTTTGCTTTCAGGTAATTGGCATTCAAGATAGCGAAGCGTGTTGCATTCGTAATTCCATCGGGCCCAAGCATTTTAATGTAAGCATACGAAACCAATAATATCAGTGAACTTCCATAAGGAGCAGCAGAAACTGCTGTTATAGCATGTGAACCACCTGTTTTCACCAAGCCGTGACCAGGCAAAAATGGCGCTAGTTTTTCGTTAACTCCAATGGGCCCCATGCCGGGACCGCCACCACCGTGAGGAATAGCAAAGGTTTTATGTAAATTCAAATGGCAAACATCTGCACCAATCGTTCCCGGACTCGTTAATCCAACTTGAGCGTTCATGTTGGCTCCATCCATATAAACCAAACCTCCATTTTCGTGAATAATGTCTGTAATTATTCGAATACCTTCTTCGAAAACACCATGTGTAGAAGGATACGTTACCATCAAGGCCGATAAATTATCGCGGTGTTGAATGGCCTTCGAACGCAAGTCTTCGATGTCTACATTCCCGCTTTCATCACATTTTACTACAATCACATCCATTCCAGCCATTACAGCTGAAGCTGGATTTGTTCCGTGAGCGGAAGAAGGAATTAATGCAATGTTTCGGTGTGTATCACCGCGACTAATATGGTATGCACGAATGGTCATCAAACCTGCGTATTCGCCTTGAGCTCCGGAGTTTGGTTGAAGTGAAACGGCCGCAAAACCCGTCGACTGACATAGATCGCTGCTTAATTCTTCAAACAATTGGTGATAACCTGCGGCCTGATCTACAGGGATAAAAGGATGAAGATTGCCAAATTCAGGTAAACTCAAAGGCATTAACTCCGTTGCAGCATTCAGCTTCATGGTACAAGAACCCAATGAAATCATGGAATGATTCAATGCAAGGTCTTTGTTTTCTAAGCGCTTAATGTAGCGCATCATTTCGGTTTCCGAATGAAAGCTATTGAAAACCGATTCTTTTAAAATCTCAGATTTACGTTCAAGTGAATCCCAAAATGGTTTTGATGCAAAGGGTTCAACGGCACCTGCTTCTTTTCCGGCAGCGCCAGCAAAAAGACCAAGCAAATGCTGAAGATCAGCGCGGGATGTTGTTTCATCAATGGTTAAACAAACATCTCCATTTGATTCATAGCGTAAATTGATTTCGCGTTGAATGGCGCGTTTATTCAAAAGCTCTTGCGTGCAAAGTTCATTTAAACCAATGCGAAGGGTGTCGAAATAACTTGAGGTTTTAATATCATAACCCAAACTGCTTAATCGCTCAGCTAAATGACGCGTGGCAGAATGGATTTTGTTTGCAATACGCTTCAATCCATCGGGTCCATGATACACCGCATACATCGATGCCATAATGGCCAAAAGCGCTTGTGCAGTACAAATGTTTGAAGTTGCTTTATCGCGTTTGATGTGCTGCTCGCGGGTTTGCAATGCCATGCGCAAAGCACGATTTCCGTGTGAGTCGATTGAAACACCAATTAGACGCCCCGGAATATGGCGTTTAAAATCTTCATGCGTAGCAAAGTAGGCAGCATGAGGTCCGCCGTACCCCATTGGAATACCAAATCGTTGGGTTGAAC
>CALQRR010000333.1 GCA_943333015.1 Chitinophaga pinensis
TCGGATTACATTCATACGGTAAAATTAGGGTTTACACAGAACTACTTCTCCATCTGTGAAGGAATGATTCAACAGTCCTTCTTGAGTTCCAATCAATTCTCTATTTTCGCAGGACGCGTGGAAAACAACAAAGCACTTACTGTTTATTGGATTACGGGAGCTTCCTCCGGCATTGGTGAAGCGCTTGCCTTACAACTGGCAAGGCCGGGAAACGCCCTGATACTGAGTGGTAGAAACGTAGATGCGTTGGAAAAAGTGCGTGCAGCATGCCGACAACGCATTGCCGAGGTTCAGGTGTTACCCTTTGATATGATTGACCTGTCCGCATTTCCACAACAGGTTAACACGGCCATTTCTTTTTTTGGGCACGTGGATGTGTTGGTCAATAATGCTGGCGCCTCCCAACGTTCGCTTGCCATGGAAACCTCCGAAGCCGTTGAGCGCCGATTGATGGAGCTTGATTATTTTGCTCCTGTTGCACTCACGAAAGCTTTGCTGCCTCATTTTGTTCAACGTAAACGTGGGCATGTGGTGGTGGTGTCGAGCATTGCCGGAAAATTTGGCTTTACACTTCGCAGCACCTATGCCGCAGCCAAACACGCACTGCTAGGATATTTTGAAGCGCTTCGGCTTGAGCTGTTGGATGTGCCGGTATATGTCACCGTTGTTTGTCCAGGACGTGTTAAAACCAATATCTCCTTTTCAGCGGTAAAGTCCGATGGTTCTGCGCATGGGGTGATGGATGCAGGACAGCGCAGCGGCATTTCGGCCGAGCGATGTGCCCGTGCAATTGACAAAGCGATATGTCGCAAAACACCCGAAATCCTGGTGGGGGGAAGCGAACTCATACCTGTTTACCTGCGGCGGTTTTGTCCGCCTTTATTTTATTTTCTGATCAAACGCGTTAAAGCGACCTGATACTTATGGCAAACGGCAACTCTTTACTGAGCGGTATTCAACAAGTGGGCATTGGAGTGACTGATGCAGAAACGGCATTTACTTGGTACCGCCGCAATTTTGGCATGGACGTTCCTGTATTTCGGGATGCGTCAACTGCTGAACTGATGGTGCGTTATACCGGCAATGAAGCCCGTCAACGCTACGCGATTTTGGCCATGAATATGCAAGGCGGCGGCGGATTTGAGATCTGGCAATACACCAGTCGCGTTCCACAGCCAGCCACGTTTGAGATACAAGCGGGCGATTTGGGAATTTTCGGAATTCTGATGAAATGCCGCGATGTGAATGTTGCCCATGCCGCTTTTGTGGCCAAAGGATTAGACGTTTCTCCTATTTTTTCTACGCCTGATGGCGCTTCCCGTTTTCACCTTAATGATCCTTACGGCAACCGCTTTACGTTTTCACCCGGGCTTGATTGGTTCGACACCGGCAAGCACAGCAATGGTGGCATTACGGGTGTTCAGATTGGCGTTTCGGAGATGGAGCGTTCTCTGAAATTTTACCGCGAGACGCTCGGTTTTAACAGCGTTGTATTTGATCAAACCGGACCGGCGCCTGAATTGGGGCCTGGAAATTTCCGCCGTGTGTTGTTACGTCCGGAGCCTGCATTTGGGGGAGCATTCCGACGTTTACTTGGTGCTGCCGAAGTAGAGCTTATTCAGTCGCTCGATCATACAGGACGTCCGATTTTCAAAGGCCGGTATTGGGGAGATCTAGGTTTTATTCACGTGTGTTTTGATGTGAACGACATGGAAGGTCTCGAGCAACGATGTACCCAAATGGGATCCCCTTTCACCGTAAACAGCCGCGATAGTTTCGACATGGGCGAAGCGGCTGGACATTTTACCTACACCGAAGATCCGGACGGCACGCTGATCGAATTTGTTCAGACGCATAAAATCCCACTGGTCAAGAAAATCGGCTGGTACCTCGATCTTAAAAAACGCGGATCTTACGAAGCACTTCCGGATTGGATGCTTCGCACATTGGGTTGGGGAAGAGTGAAGGATTAATGGTCAATGATCAATTGAGAATGGTTTACGATAAATGGTCTTGATATAAGTTGACCCGGAAGCCTGATCTGCTTTTAGGAAGGGCGCTTCACTTCTTTGTATCGGTTTTAATTGACCTGTCTAATAGATTGGCGTATGATTTACGTCTTAAAAATTCATGTTTTTTGTGACAGTTTTTTTTGTGACAAATTTTTTTGGTCACAAAAAAACTGTCACAGATGAAAAACTGTTTGCTTGTGACAATTTTTTTGAAGCTCGATTAAATCTGTCATAACACAGCGAATGGCCTGATACATCAGGGTAAAGCAAAAAAATAACGGGCGTTTATTTAGTCTTTCTTCGCCTTCATGGACCGCCGCAGTGCCCGGGCTCGCTGTTGCCCAAGTGCTTCGGAGTAAAGAAACATGGTTCGCAGCAGCAGCGGAAACAGCGGCAAGAGCAGGAGTAAGACCGGGGCGAAAAGTGCCAGGGAGATCAATATCAGCAGGTACCAGAACGCCGTGAAAAAGAAGCCCGTTCCCATTAGCACCGAATTGATGAATTGGGCATCGCGTACCTTTTTACCTGTAAACCAAAAGGCCAGACTCATCGGAATGGCGTGAATGATTAATCCTAGAAACGCAGGAAGGAATCCGAGCATTAAAAACCAGAGTCTGCCATTCGGGATTTGCGCATGGGCCAATGTGAGCGGCAGGTGTAATTCCTCGCTTTTTTTAGCAAAGCGGTGCAGTTTATCGCGCAAATCGGGAGAGTCTCGTTCGATGAAATTTGCCAGCACCTGTTGTTCGTGGTCTAGTCGCCCTTCGTTTACATACCGGAACTGAAACAGCGGATACTGTTTTTCAGCCCGTCCGATGGCCAGTGCAATGTTGGCTACCTCGTCCTGTGCACGTTCGGGAATATGAATCATCTCGGCTTCAATGCCTTGAAATATCTGGTGATTGATTGCCCGTAATCCACGCGCCAGATCGGATTCCACTTCACTGCGGAAATGTGCTACTGTAATAGGGGCACCAAATCCCAACATCACCTCGGTTCTGAATTGTGTGTGATCGGTATAATTGATTCCTACGGGGATGATTTTCAAATCAGTGCTCCATTCCATTGCTGCTGCAGCTTGAATCGCGATGCGGGCGCTGCCTTTCTTCAAAGGGCGAAGGCGTTTCTCGGGATGTGCATTTCCTTCAGAAAAAACAAGAATTGCCCCGCCATTGTTGAGGATTTTGCTGCACATGGCAAAGGTTTCGTTGTTTTGTTCCAGACTGTCCAACCCATCTCGGATCCGGTACACTGGAATCATTTTTATTTTTCCAAGGATATACCTTTGCCAAGGCTTTTTGAATACATCTGCACGCGTCAGAAAATGAACAGGACGTTTGAGTGTGATGGCGATTAAAACGGCATCCAAAAAGGCATTTCCGTGATTACAGGTTAGTAA
>CALQRR010000334.1 GCA_943333015.1 Chitinophaga pinensis
CAAAAGGATTGGCATTGGGAAGAGAACGCTCGTAGGCCATTTTATCTCAAGAAAAATAGTAAGCCCAATTGTTTAGCATAAAAAAATCCCGATCACACATGCAACCGGGATTTAATTCGTCGTTTGATGTTTATTAATTCAATTGATATGTCACTTTGATCTTTTCGGTCCACGTCCAAAAAATGGTTCGACGATCATCATAGTGGTCTTTTTCAAATATTTCAGTCCCTAGTTCTTGACTAAGTTGATACAGTGCCGGCTGCATATAACGATCACTCCTTCGGATTTCACGTTGTATCTCCTTTCTTAGCATCAAGGGAACTATATCCATCATATCAATAGCTTCTGTTTTCACAGATGCCATCTTGCCAACTTTTCGGCCCATGGCTTTTGCTAAAATTTCTGCTTCTTTTTTACTGTTCTCTAAGGCCTGTCGATATGCTCGCTCTTTCAAAACAGAATTATCCTTCATTTTAACATCAACCATCTCTAGACTCAACGGATGTCCATAGATACGACTCAATGAATCAATCTTTCCATATTGAGCAGGTGTAAGACTTTGCACCCAAGTATTTGAACGATACCTATAGCCTTCTTGCTCTGAATTGGGTTTAGGCATGCTGACGCCCATTGAAAAAAGCTTCGCCTCAAATTCTAGCGAACGCTTATTTCTTTCCTTTTGAAGAGAATCCTCAATAAAACGATTTCGTTCGATCTCTTTTTGCAATTGAACCGGCGATTTAGCATCTTCCTTTGCCATTGTTGGTGGAGGTTCCGCTTCAATAGTTGGAGAATATTCCTCCACACTCTCGCTTACCTCAACAGACATTAGAACTTCATCCGCTGAAAACGTTTCTACCGCACGATTAACAGTATTTACGGAGGAACGATCCAATCGCAACTTCACAACGAAGCTGTCGGGACTAAACGTAATCGTCCCTTGAGATTCAACTTCAATCGTTGTAACTGCTGGAGCTTGTGCGAACGAATCCCCAATCATCAGGCAAAGCCCTACCATTGGCAACAACTTCCGAGCTATCATATCCCAAATTGCTTGCGGGCATCACCAATGAGTTTCATCACTCCGGCATGATCATGCGCTTCTGCATAAACCCGCAACAATGGCTCAGTTCCAGATGCACGCACCATCAACCATTCATCTTCGCTGACAAAAAATTTGAATCCGTCCATGTCTTCCATACGGATAACCGGACGATTACCAATCTGCTTCACTTCTCCGTTTTTACATGAAGCAATCACACGTTGCTTTTCTGACTCTGCTAAGTGAAGGTCATTTCGGTCAACACTAAATGCGCCCGTTATTTCATACACTTCTTCAATTAGTTCGGTCAGTGTCTTTCCAGATTTGGCCATAAATTCCCAGATGACTAATCCCATCCAGATTCCATCGCGCTCCGGAATATGTCCTTTGATAGCAATCCCGCCAGATTCTTCGCCACCGAGCAGCACATCATCTGTAATCATGATTCCGGCAATGTATTTAAAACCGATTTTCACAACATCCAGATCCAGCCCATAATGATCACAGATCTTCCGAACTTTAACTGTAGAAGAGAACGCTGTACACACTTTTCCATCCAGCCCTTTGTATTTCTTCAGGTAATGAATCAATAACAGAATGATGTGATGTGAATCAACAAAATTCCCTTCGTTATCAAATAATCCAATGCGATCGGCATCACCATCGGTTGCAAGTCCACAATCAATGTTTCCAGCAATTCGGATCATCTCCGAAAACTCCGTCAAATTTTTAGCAATGGGTTCAGGAGCTTGTCCTTCAAACGAGGGATTATTCTCGCAATGCAACAAAGTAGTATCGGGAAGTAAACGGCGAATCACATTCTGCCCCGCACCATACATGGCATCGTAAGCAAATTCCATGTTGGAATTACGAATGGCTTCCAGATCGAAATTCTCTTCAACGCGAGCGCAATAATCGCCTTCCAGATCTACAATGACACATTTTCCGGCAGCTTCTGCATCTGCAAGTGAAATGGCTTTCCAAGAAACATTGGAAGCATCCGGAATGATTGATTCGATCTCTTCAATCTTGTCGGGAAGTAATGGCCCTCCATAACTGCCCTTGAGTTTATAACCATTGTATGCAGGAGGATTGTGACTAGCTGTAAGTACTACACCCAGATTTGCGTTGTACGAAATCGCCCCCATGGAAACCATTGGAGTTGAAACAAATCCTTTCGCCAGATAAACCTTCACACCATGCTGAATCATCACTTTGGCTGTTGTTTCAGCAAAAAGCTCTCCTGCAAAACGACAATCATGACCAATCACAACCGAAGGCGTTGCATGGTTTGCCTTTAGCCACAATGCCGTAGCCTCCGAAACACGAGCAACATTCTCTACCGTAAATTCTTCTGCAATGATGGCACGCCAGCCATCTGTTCCAAACTTAATTTTTGTCATTTTCTATTCTTGTTTATATACCACGATCGTTCAGACTTGACTGATAGCGACGTGCGTTTTGTTTGTGTTGCTCAAAGGTGACCGCAAACGAATGATACCCGGAGCGGTCGGGTCGGGCACAAAAGTAAAGATAACTATGCGTTTGATAATTCAAAACGGCATCCATACTTCGTGGACCGGCCATATAAATAGGTCCAGGAGGCAAACCCGGATATTTGTAGGTGTTATAGGGGGATTCAACTTGTAAATGGTTAGAACGGATACGTCGAAGATCAAAATCATTTAATGCAAACTTCACCGTTGGGTCTGCCTGAAGCTTCATTCCTTTATTCAACCTATTGAGATAAACACCAGCAATCACAGGCCATTCATCCGATTTGTTTGATTCCTGAAGAACAATGGATGCTAAAACAGAAACTTCCGCCTGACTCAATCCAATTTGCGCAGCTTTTTCCTTCCGCTCTGCTGTCCAAAAATTGACGTATCCTTTTCCCATCTTCTCGACAAAGACATCCGCAGGTGTATTCCAATAAAACTCATACGTATCGGGTAAAAAAAGGGAGAGCGCATGTGACGGATCTAGTCCGTATTTTTCCATTTCATCCCTGTCATTGAGGATATTTATCAGCGACAGCGAATCAGCTTCCAGTGTACGGCCAACTTTTCCCGCCAAAATTTCTTTGGTTCGAATATTCTGAAATGTAACACGGATTGGCTCCTGCTTTCCCGATCGAAGCAACCTCACCAATTCCCGATTGCTCATTCCATCTTTCACACGGTATCGCCCAGGCTTGACTTTTTTGTCGTACTCCATATAGGATGAAAGCCAAATAAACGATTCCCTGTTCTTTAACATTCCCCGCTCGCTCAACTGATTCACCACATCATTAAAGGTATCAGTCGTGCGTATATAGACAAAACTTGTTTTCTGCTGCCCCAGCGTGAGATTTGGACGAAAAGC
>CALQRR010000335.1 GCA_943333015.1 Chitinophaga pinensis
CTGTTTGCTTCTTCTTTCTTGAAAATGGCAACCGCCTTTTTATCCAGTTCTTCGGGACTCAATTTGGCCAGTTGAAGCAGGCTATCGTACAGTTCAATCTTCTGATACTTCCGAACCAACTCCGCCAGACTGTTCCGCTTGTTCTCGATGCTTTTATAGTCCGGAAATTCTTTGGATAGGGAAGTAATGGCACTGTCGTAATACGCGGCAGAATACCGGTAAGCACGTTGATCGAAATAGATTTCGGCAATGGCCAGATAGGACATTCCCTTTTGGTTCTGGTTGACCGTACTCACCTGCACCGATGTGGTATACTGCTCAATCGCTTTGGTTTCTTTTCCTTCTTTTTCTTCCAGCTCTCCCAGCACATAATAGATCTGATCCTTGAATTCCGCATTCTTGGGGTCCTTCAACATCTTGGCCAACAACATACGGATCTCGGTGCTGTTCTTATTCTCAGCATCAAAGGAACGCGCCATGTTGATGCGTGAATAAAAGGACATTTCGTAAGTCGGATTGCACTTCAACACCTGCGCAAAAGCATCTGACGCTGGCTGCAAATTCCCCGCTTTCAATAACAATTGACCTTGAATAAACAGCAAGCGCGCACGTTTCTTTTTCTTTTTGGTGTATTTGAGCGCTTCCGTTACCGACTCAAGCGCATCGGGATACCTGTTTTGCTTGAGATTGAAATCGGTAATGGCCATGTACAGCTCCCCTTTGATGCTGTTCGGAAGAGATTTATCATTTAAGGAACGATCTAAAGACGACCGTGCATCGGTAAACATACCGAGTTCACTGTAAGCGCGGCACAGCCAGATATTGGCCCAGTGTTGAATCGGATCTTTTTTCGTGTTCTTAACAGGCTCACGGGCCACATAGGCAAACATCTCCAAGGAGGCATAGTAGTCGCGTTTGTAAAACATCGACTTCCCAATGAGTAAATAACAATCGTCGATGTATTTGCAATACTCCTTTCCACGGATCATCATGGAATGGCGACTAACAACCACGGATGCTTTCTTTATGGCTTTGTCGGTGAGCGGAAGTATCGTCTTGGAATCCTCAATCGTTCCAACTTCATAGACTGGTATCACCTTGAAGTAATTGTCGACATGCGCGACTTGCAACATGGCAACTGCTTCCTTGATGGTTTCTTCGCCGTTGAAGTAGCCGTTGTATTTGGAAGTGATGTTGTGAAATGTCCGGTTGGCCCACTTACTCTTCTTGGTGGAACAACCCGTCAGCATAGCAATTGCAACTAGCGCAAAGGCAATGGAAAAAAGGCGATGTATGTGACAGATCCGAACCAAAAAGCTGTATTTATGTGGCGGCATATAAACTGCCAAAGCGCAAAATTATTTTAATTTCCGCTATTTTAAGGATCATTCCTCCCAGTTTCAAACAATTCGGGGTGAATTTTAGAACTTAGCCCCGGTTATGGAACAACCTGCTAGCAGCCGTCGGAAAGAAATCATTCGTAAACTTCGTCACAAATACCGTTTGGTAGTGATGAATGACGAGACGTTTGAGGAGAAATATTCTCTCAAATTGTCACAACTAAACTTATTCACAACGGTTGGACTGATTTCGATCGGGCTCATCATCCTGACCATCTTTGTGATTGCGTTTACGCCCCTTCGCGAATATATTCCCGGATATTCGAGTGATGTGAAGATGCGCCGGAACCTGATGGTGCTGGCAGAGAAAGTGGATTCTTTAAAAAAATCGACTGAAGAAAAAGATGCCCTGCTCGACAATATCCGGAAGGTAATGAACGGCAATGTAGATCCGGGGGCGACCAAGCCGCGGGAAAGCAGCAAGCCGGATTTGAATGCAGTAAAACTCACGGCAACGGAGCAGGAAGCGAAATTCCGGGAGCAGGTGGAAGAGCAAGACCGGTATAACCTCAACAATGCGATGAGCAATACGCGGATGAGTGAAATCAGTAACTACTATTTCTTTACTCCCTTGAAGGGAAAGGTGACGACCACCTTCAACCCGGCGTTGAAACATTATGGCATTGATGTGGTGGCTCCTCGGAATGAAGCGGTAAAATCAACCCTGGACGGAACCGTTGTTTTTGCCGGCTGGACGAGCGAAACCGGACATGTGATTCAAATTCAGCATGCCAATAATCTCCTGTCACTATACAAACACAATTCAGTGCTTTTGAAAAAAGAAGGAGAACAGGTCAAAGCCGGCGAAGCCATTGCTATTACGGGTAGTTCGGGGGAATTATCCACTTCGCCTCACCTGCATTTCGAATTGTGGTACGATGGCAATCCGATCGATCCACAGGATCTGATGGTCTTTTAAATTTTGCTAATTTCAGGCAAACGAGAAACGCCATGAAAAAGGAAGTCCTCAAACACATGAAAAAGGCCACCCGCGAAAAGTTAGGCCCTGTGCCACCATCCAAAGTGGAGCCTTCCGAAAAAGACTATCGGCGCAAACCCAAGCACAAGAAAAAACTCAACCCTGAGGAAAACCATGGGTGATTGATTGGTTTAGCGATTTTCTTCTACTGCACTAGCTTTCCATTCAGCAGGAAAATAGAGAAACAGCCAAAGTAGAATCGATAGCAACCCCGCACCAAAAAAGAGGACGCTAAACGACTTTATGCCGAGGTTGAAAAACTCATCACACATCCAAATAGAATTGGCTGTAATCCAGCAGGCAATCGCCAAATTGGGCAGGAATTCTTTCATTACACGGCGCGTCTTAACCGCCAGATAGACCGCCAAGCTCACCGTTGGTAAAATCATGGCCAATCCAAGAGGCTTCCACAATAAAGCCCAGCATGCATCTTTTACGAGCCAGAACGGTAGATGCAGGTTTTCGAGAAGACGGTTTCGCATGTTTTAAAAATAGGGCAGAAAGATAATTTATGTACGATGGTTTTCAACAAAGGAGCATGGACAAGTTTCAGCTACCAGGGGGTAACCCTCCCAATGCATTCCACCAAATTTGAAGAAGAGATTTCCCCTTCAGATTACTTCATCTTCGGGTAGATAGTGTGCTGGGCTCTCGGAAATAATTTGTTGCATATGACCGGAAAAGTACATAATTCAGAAGCTACAACCCTGTCAAATCCACGAAAATCGTGGTGGGGCTTTGTGTTTCTTTTTCTGCTTTGCAGTATGCAGGGTTTTGCGCAGGAAATCTGTGATAACGGATTGGATGATGATGGAGATAATCTGGTCGATGTGTTCGACCCCGATTGCCCCTGCGACAATCAGACCTTACTCTGCCAGCCTACATGCGAATATGCCGTTCCCGGCGGACCACTGAATTTCAGCACCCAATGGACCAGTGCTGATACCGTTCCCAATTATCAGACACCGCTGGTTGCAGACATCGACAATGACGATGTTCCGGAAGTGATCATCATGTCGAGCAA
>CALQRR010000336.1 GCA_943333015.1 Chitinophaga pinensis
GAAGGAGAGACGAACGACACCTTGCTCCTTTCCAGTACCGGGAATTTCAGCGTTCAAAGGACCGATGAAAACGGATGTGTGTCGGCAGTATCGGATAGTTTTCCGATTGGTACGGTGGGTGTGATGGAACGCATTTCTGCTCCACAACTTATATTGACAGCCGGTGAATGGAAAATTAGCGGGTTGCCTTCAGGAGCGGATCGTTACCATGTTTCACTTTTTGATGTAAGTGGCCGGATGATTCGTCAGGAAACAGCACAGCAGGATGGATACGGAAATCTTCTCCTAACGCCGATGGGTATGTCAACCGGTATGTATTTCATGACCATCAGCACGGCTGAAATAGGGTACCAGGATATTCAATCGCCTTTACGTAAGGATGTATCCCGAACCTTTAAGTTTGTTTGGAACTGATCAGTTGGTAGGGAGAAAAATGCCCGCGTGAATGATGGGAATGGATTCGGCGAAGCCGCAATGCCCGCAGGGCCGGAGCGCAGCGCAGCCATGGACAGCATGACCGAACCTTTTCGGTGAGGGCACGCCCTGAAAATCTCAATTTGTTGAACCGATTTTGTAGCAAACTCGCGCGACATTGGATGATCCGTGCGTGGACGGTGCGCGAGGTGATTCCTGATTGGGAAAGGACGGGCGGTAAAAAAGAAAAGCCTTCAGATATAAAATCTGAAGGCTTTTGAGCGAAAGACGAGATTCGAACTCGCGACCCCGACCTTGGCAAGGTCGTGCTCTACCAACTGAGCTACTTTCGCAATGGGATGGCAAAAGTAAAATAAAATCGTTTTCACCAAAACATTTTTCTGCTATTTTTCTTATCCACCGAGTAATCGCTTGATCTCGTTGAGTTTTAAAAGTGCATCCATGGGTGTGAGGTTGTTAATATCGGTCCGTTCGAGTTCATCTTTGATGTTTTCGAGTACCGGATCGTTGAGTTGAAAAAAGCTAAGCTGCATGCCTGTCTGCACCGATTCCGGCACTTTAGGTGAAACATTAACATCACCGTTGCGGTGTAATTTCTCAAGCTCCTTCAGGATTTCCGTTGCCCGATCGACCAATTTGCGGGGCATACCGGCCATTTTTGCAACATGAATTCCGAAGCTGTGATTGGATCCGCCTTCTTTGAGCTTTCGCAGGAAAATGACCTTCTGGTTGACTTCCTTCACCGAAACGTTGAAATTCCGGATACCTGGAAAACGCGCAGCCATATCGTTGAGCTCATGATAATGGGTGGCGAAAAGTGTTTTGGCTTTGTTTACCGGCTGTTCATGCAAGTATTCGGCAATGGCCCAGGCAATGGAGATGCCGTCGTATGTGCTGGTTCCCCGTCCGATTTCATCGAGTAAAATCAAGCTGCGGGCACTGAGGTTGTTCAGAATGGAGGCGGTTTCATTCATCTCTACCATGAAGGTTGATTCGCCACTGCTGATGTTATCGGAGGCGCCAACACGGGTAAATATTTTATCAACCAGTCCAATCTGAGCCGCTTGCGCTGGCACAAAACACCCGATCTGCGCCATGATGGTGATCAATGCGGTTTGTCGCAACAGCGCCGATTTACCCGACATGTTGGGCCCGGTGATCATCATGAGCTGCACTGCATCGGGATCGAGGTGAACATTGTTGGATACATATTCAACACCGACCGGAAGCTGCTTTTCAATCACCGGATGGCGGCCTTCAGTAATCACCAGTGCAAAGCCGTCGTTGACTTCCGGGCGACAGTCATTATTGCGTTCGGCCAAATCGGCAAAACCGCGCAGACAGTCAATTTGTGCCAACAACGCAGCATTGTGCTGAATGGGTTGAATGTAATCGGCGATGGCGGAGAGTAATTCCTGATAAAGGTGCGCTTCGATGCCGGAAATGCGGTCTTCGGCTCCGAGAATTTTCTCTTCAAATACCTTTATTTCAGGAGTGATGTAGCGTTCTGCATTGACCAGTGTTTGTTTCCTGATCCAGCTTTCGGGCACTTTGTCTTTGTGCGAATTGGTTACTTCGAGGTAGTAGCCAAACACATTGTTGAAACTGATTTTGAGGGATGTGATGCCTGTTGCTTCAATTTCGCGCAGCTGAATCTTGAGCAGGTATTCTTTTCCCGAGCGTTTGATGTCGCGCAGATCGTCGAGTTCGGCATTCACGCCATCGGCAATTACATCCCCTTTGTGGAGCGCCACCGGAGGATCTTCGCTGATTTCATTTTCGATGCGCTGGCGGATGAGCAAACACGGATTGAGTTGTTCACCGATTCGCTGAAGCAGCGGATCAACACTTCCGGCGCATTGGATTTTGACCTGTTCGATGGCAACCAGTGCCCGTCGAAGTTGTTGCAGTTCCCGTGGATTTACACGCTGAACGGCCACCTTGGCGATGATGCGTTCGAGATCGCCAATTTGTTTGAGTGATTCGGAAAGAGGAGTGGCCAATTCGGGTGTATGACGCAGCAGATCGACCAGCTGAAGTCGGTCCTGAATGGGCTTCAGATCTTTGAGCGGCAATGCCAGCCAGCGCTTGAGCATACGCGCGCCCATGGGCGTGAGGGTGTTATTGATGACATCGAACAGCGTCATGGCCTGTTCATACGCCGAGGAAAACAGCTCCAGATTCCGGATGGTGAAACCATCGAGCCACATGAATTTGTCTTCTTCGATGCGCGAAACATGGGTGATGTGCCCGGTTTTATTGTGATTGGTTTCGTTGAGATAATGCAGACAGGCACCCGCAGCAATCACTGCCAGCGGCATCCCTTCTACCCCAAAGCCTTTGAGCGAAAGGGTGTCGAACTGTTTTTGTAACAATTCACGGGAATACGTTTCCTGAAAAATCCATTCATCGAGCGGATAGGAAAAATACCGCTCGCCATGTACTTCTTTAAATCCTTTGGCGGCGGTCTTGGGCATGAGGACTTCGCCCGGCTGAAAATTCTGAATCAGCTTTTCGGCATAGGCGGGTTTTCCTTGTGCTACCATGAATTCCCCTGTAGAATGATCGAGAAACGCCAGTCCAACTTCATCTTTCCCCGGAAAAACGGCAGCCAAATAGGTATTGCTTCGGTAGTCGAGCAGTTTGTCGCTGGTGGCCAGTCCGGGCGTGACTAATTCGGTAACGCCCCGTTTGACAATGGTCTTGGTGGCTTTGGGATCTTCGAGCTGATCGCAGATAGCCACACGCAAACCGGCACGGACCAATTTGGGCAGATAGGTATCCAGCGAATGGTGCGGAAAACCGGCTAGCTCAATGAACTGTGCGGCTCCATTTGCCCTGCGCGTGAGCACAATTCCAAGGATTCCGGCGGCCTTGATGGCATCTTCACCGAAGGTTTCGTAAAAGTCTCCGACACGAAAAAGCAGCAACGCATCCGGGTATTTCACCTTAATTTCGTTGTAC
>CALQRR010000337.1 GCA_943333015.1 Chitinophaga pinensis
AATGCTTTCACAGGAGATGTTTGGAAGAACGAAAATAGCCTTTGCAGCGTTTGGTCGAACGTTCAGAAAATGAATTTCCACACTATATCGTAAACACTTCTGAGTGTGTATTTCAGATGATCGTTCCTTTTTTTCTCATCCCAATAAACACTGTTCATTCACTGAAACACGTTTATTGCTCCGTCTTCAATTCACAAATTTCCCCGTAGATTTGCTTTTTGCCTTTCACCCATGCATTCGAATATCGAACTCCGAACCGTCCAAGTAACCCGCTACATTGCTCCTTTGCGCGAAGGTGGTTCATTGCCAGCGTTGGCAGAGGCCGATGACGGATTTAAATACGTCCTCAAATTCAAGGGTGCTGGTCATGGCGTGAAAGCGCTCATTGCCGAACTCATTGGTGGTGAACTGGCCCGATTACTTGGGTTAAAAATGCCCGAAATTGTGTTCGCCCAACTCGATGAGGCCTTTGGGCGTGCCGAAGGCGATGAAGAAATTCAGGATTTGCTTCAAGGTAGCCGCGGGCTCAATTTGGGCATGCACTTTCTCTCCGGCGCGCTTACGTTCGATCCTGTGGTTACGCAGGTAGATGGGTTACTCGCTTCGCAGATTGTCTGGCTCGATGCGTTTCTTACCAACGTAGATCGTACAGCCAAGAATACCAATATGCTCATCTGGCACAACCAATTGTGGCTCATCGATCACGGCGCGACACTCTTTTTCCACCATGCCTGGGATCATTGGGAAAAACACGCCAGCAGTCCTTTTACCTACATCAAAGAGCATGTGCTACTGCAATGGGCCGATCAGTTAGATGAAGTGGACACGCAATTCAAAGCCCGCATTAGCGAGCAAAATTTGCAGGACATTGTTCAAATTATTCCCGATGAATGGCTGCAGTGGGAGGGAAGCGGCCTGTTGCCCGATCAAATCCGTGCCGTGTACTTTCAGTTCCTGAGTATCCGTTTGGCACATTCTCAAACCTTTGTAACCGAAGCAAAACATGCACGAGCAGCAGGTGTATGAGTACGCCGTTATTCGCGTGCTGCCTCAGGTAGAGCGTGAAGAGTTTTTCAATGTTGGCATTGTGATGTTCTGCAAACGCCGGAAATTTATCCGTATGCAGTACTTGTTCAATACCGCTAAATGGGCGTTGTTTCAAACCGAACTCAGTGCCGATCAGATTGAACAGAATCTGGCAGCGTTCGAGAAAATCAGTCGGGGAGATAGTAACGCTGGCACCATTGCCAGGGAAGAACCGGCCGAACGATTCCGCTGGCTTACTGCCGTGCGCAGTTCCTGCATTCAAACCTCGCGTCCACATCCCGGCCTAAGCTCCAACCTTGACGAAACAATTGAACGCTTGTTTCAGGAATTGGTGGTATAAAAAAAGCCCCCATTTGCATGGAGGCTTTTATGTTTTAACCTTTCTGAACGGCTTTTCGTTTCTTCAGATCCGACAGCAACAAGTCATATGTGGCTTTGATTTTTCGTTTTTTAGAACTCAGCTCCATGCCGTTGAGCTTCTGAATAAGCGCTTGCATCTTTGCTTCTTCGCGTTTCAGATAATACGCTTCGAGTAAGTTAAACGAAATGGCATACGCCGCATCGTCATCAATCCTGACTTTTTTTGCACCAGGGGTGTATTCAGCAAAATTCTTTTCCCACACTTCAATCGGGTGATTCAGTGCTTCTAATCCTTCTTTTTCATTGTTTTCTAACTGCAACAATGCCGACGAAGCTTCATTAAAAGCCTGCATCAGGTCCATGTATTCGTCCCCTTTTACATAACTGATCTCTACTTCACGCTTGTGCAATCCAAATCCGTATTGGTCATTAACCAAACTATCGAGGTAATGGAGATTGTTTTGGAGTATTTTTTCTTCGGATGTCTTCATCAAAACATCTTTGCTAAACACCGGGTATTTATCCGAACCGTTTGTTTTTACCATCACAAAATTATTCAACACTTCGGGTGTGCTGTTCATAATCGTTGTGCCGTCAGGAAGTTCCACTTTTACCGACATCGGGTGACGGTAACTGTATTCCAGCGAATAATAGGTCACCGATTGTGTTCCGCCTTTCATCGCAATGGAACGCGGCTCCGAATTCACTTTCGGTTCATTCATTTCAAAGCCTTGCATCGTTACCGTAACTTTTACAGCATTATCAGCCGTTTTGTTAAATCCTTGAAGCTTCAAATAGGTAGAAGCCAATACAGGATAATCATAGCTTTTAGTCAGTGAGGGCATCGTTGGCTCATAATACCGCGGCTCCGATGGAATGCTTAAGTATGGCTCCGATGGCAAACGCAATTCCGGCTTACGAATCGAGCTTCCCGTTACAACACGTTCCGCCAGTTTATCTCCTGCGCTGATCTTCTTGTAGTCTTCCATTTCCTTGTCGTAACGCGCCTGAGCTTCTTTCACTTTGGCCGGATGTTCCGCCACTGCTTTGGCATGCATTTCCTTGGCTTCCGCTACTTTACTCGGGTAATCAGCCACGTCTTTCTGATGCTTTTCCTTTGCATCAGCAACCTTTTGTTTGTGATCTGCCTTGATCTTTTCGTTTTGCTCTTCCCAGGCCGCAATCACAAAACTCTGATAGTTTTTGAATGACGGATCCAAGGGAGCAGACGGCAACTTGTGATAAATGAATTTTACTTCTTCATCCTTAATTTTCTGAGCCGAAACATCGGTTGCAACAGAAAATGTAAAGACAGTAAACAGTGCCAATGCAGCATAACTGCAATGCGGTTTTAATGCGAACATAGTTTTTTCAAATTTTACACGAAGGAACGAAATTATTTCCGTGAAACCTTGTTAAAATCTCTTGATTCACAACACTTTATCAGGGCGGCCGAGCGGGCTTTTGCTGCAAGTCCTCAACCGCCCCAAATGTCGGTTTCCGGGCTTTTCGCGTCAATCCCTGCCGCTTTTCTCAACGCATTAGCTTTAGGGAGCCTTTTAATTCATTTGTTTTACCGCAGGTGAGTTTATAGTGAACACTTATGAGTACAAATTATCCTGACGCGATTGGCCGTTTTGTTCGCCATTCCAGTCATAGGCAGCCTCGTTTGAGGTATAATAAAATTCCCTCAAACCTTATACACTAATCGCCTGTTTGTTCTGGTGTTAATCCTGTAGTTTCGCAGCATTCAATTCCATTCCTAATGCACGCTATTTCCGCCCTCATCCATCAGTTTCAACTCAGTGCACATCCCGAAGGTGGTTATTACAGAGAAACATACCGCAGTCAAGGTACAATTGCAGCTACTTGCCTTGATGCTGCTTATTCCGGTGAACGTAACTTTTCTACGGGTATTTATTTTCTGCTTACATCCGATACGTTTTCGGCATTTCACCGCATTCTGCAAGACGAGGCTTGGC
>CALQRR010000338.1 GCA_943333015.1 Chitinophaga pinensis
ATCCCGAACAGCCTTGGACCATCCGGGATTCAATAGTATCATCTTGCTCCAGGAGGCGGTCCCATGGGAGCGCCGTGAGGATTACCCGGACCATGAGGATCAGTCTGCGCTTCCGGCATTTTCATGCCATTGAATTTCCTGAATGTATATGTAAAAGTAAACATGAAGTAACGGTTCAGAACTTTGGTGGAATTATCTTCCACATAGGTTTCGGTCACCGTGCGGCTGATGCTTCGGTTTTGGTTGAGCAAATCGAAGGCTGTTGCTCGAATTTCTCCTGATTTAGCTTTCAGGAATTTGTAGCCGATTCCTGCATTCCAAAGCGTGAATTTCTGATTGAAACCTGTGCCCAATCCATCGTAGCGCGAATGGGTGAGTTCAGTGTTTAGCACCAGTCCTTTCCACGGCAGCCAATTGGCTTTTAGTCCAGCATTTTGCACCACGTAATTGTTGTTGAGCGAGGGCTGCAGGGAATTCATCACGTCATTCCATCCTCCGTTGTAGGTAAGCGTGAAATCTATTTTTTCGCTGATGTTACTGGCCACCACTACACCACCAGTGTAAGTATACGTGCTGGTTTCATTTCTCAGCCCGTTGACCTCTCCAGGTTTCAATGAGTAACTCAAACCACCTTGCAAGTTGAGCGTACTCTTGATCCATTTGACGGGAAGGCTGTAGGTGAGCAGTGAATTCAGATTCATAAACCCATTTAAATTCACCGGACGACTCAGTTGAGAACCTTTGCGGAGTTTAATGCCATCGGCCAAAGTGGTGTCGCTGTTTGCGAGAATGGTAGAATTACCGATGTAATTGTTGGTCAATGTGCTGCTAATATTTGCAAAAAAAGCACGGCTTGTTTTCACGTTTGCAGAACCAAAACGGGTAGTAAGCGTTTGCGAAAACTCCTGATTCAAATCCCTATTTCCTGTGGACAATTGCAGAGGGTTGCTGTTATCAACAACGCTTTGCAATTGAGAAATAGAAGGTGTATTGGTATTGCTGCGGTAAAATACCCGGATGTTGGTTGAACTGGAGAATTTGTAGTTCAACATGGCAAAAGGCAAGATGTTATTAAATGTGCGACGGATTCCAAATGAGTTCGGAAAGAGCTGGCTGCCATCTAATATTACTTGTTGAGCATTGGCATTAAACACCATCATAAATTTAGGTGTACGAATGCGAACGCCTGCACCACCTCGTTGCGTTGTGATGGTGTTTTCGTACCTGTTTGAAAGTAATGAGTCGAGTGCTGTATATTCTCCCGTTACCGCATTAAACCGGTTGGTTTCTTTGGATGATGTATTGAGCGAAAGAGATGGAGCGTAGGTTAAAAACAGCTGCCCCATTTTCCCCAGCGGCTCTGTAAACATGACGTTGGTAGAATACGTTTGCCCGTTGCTGTAGTTGGTGGCTTTCTGATTCAGGCTAACAGTATCTAAATTACTGGAGAAGATATTGGTGGACCCGAGACCCGACTCGCCATTTTTTTCGTTGTTGTCGGAATTGAGTGTCAAGGAAACGGTTCGTCCTGATTTTTTCATTTTATGCCGAAGCAAAATGTTGTGTCCCATTGAGTAGCCGCTGCTCAAAGCAGTGTTGGACGTTGCTGTAGAGCTGATGGACGAAATACTATTTCTTACCGTATTTCCTACCACATTGCTGGCATTCTGATTGGCCTGCCAGCTTACACGAGGTGTGTAAATGATGGAATTGTTGGTGTCGAGATTGATCTCTATACGCATGTTCATCCGGTGGTTGATGTTGTTGCTCCATCCGGAATTTGTTTCACTGTAACGCTGCGTGGTGGTGTCGTCCAGATAAAAATCGCGATCAACCGATTTGCTTGTTTCGTTCAAGGTATTGTTGAAGAAATAACTACCGCTCAGTTTTACCTTCGGACTTAAGGAATCGCTGTAATTCAAACCCAATGCGTGTGTCGTATTGATACCGTTGGATTGCCCCACCATGAAATTTGAAGGATCGTTTGCACCCGGCGCCATACCCATCATGCGGCCCATACCGCCGCCACCCATTCCTCCGCCCATTCCACCGCCGCCACCACCGCTGGTAACACCCAGTAAATCCTGACTCGAAAAATTTTGCTGATTGATGTTATTGCTCTGACCGAGGACAGAGATTCGGCGGTTTCCATCAAAAAAATTCAGGTTCATTCCGGCAGCATAACGACCATCGGTTCCTCCTCCGGCGTAAACTTTTCCAAATTGGGCATTCTTCATTCCCCGGCGAGTAACCACATTCATTGTTCGGCGAGAATTCCCATCATCAAAACCGCTGAACTGAGCCTGATCACTCAGTTTATCAAATACCTGAATTTTACTCACCACCTCGGCAGGTAAGTTTCTCAAGGCCATGGAAGCATCGTCACCAAAAAATTCTTTCCCATCAATCAATACCTTTTTCACCTCTTCCCCACCCGATTTCACTACACCATTATCAACCGTGATACCAGGCATTTTTTTCACCAAATCTTCAGCGGTCGCATCGGGATTCACTTTAAAAGCATCGGCATTGATTTCCGTCGTATCGCCTTTTTGAGAAGCGCGTGTTTGTGCTCCTTCAATTTCAACACCCTTGAGATTTTTCGAAGTGCTTTCCATCAGTTTAGCACCTACATCAACATCTGCATTCATGCGAATTGGGAAACGCATGGCTGCATATCCAACAAAAGTGATTTGTGCACGGTACATGCCCTTGGGAACACTCGGAATGAGGAAATTACCATTCACGTCGCTTTGTCCACCGGTTACCAAAACAGAATCCGGCATCCGGTACAATCCAATGTTAGCACCAATGATAGGTTCGTTTGACACCTTATCGGCCACACGTCCAGAAACCTGAAAGGTCTGCGCCAAGAGGCTTGTTGAAAACAGAAATGAAGGAAGAAGAAAGAGGAAACTACGCATTGTGGAATTCAAACGGTCAGGAATGTTTGGGGAGATATTTCTGGGATTCGCTGTCGGCTGAAAAGGTGATACAATTTTTCCAGAAAAGCGGTTTGCGCTTTGCGCGATTGAGGTGTTCATCAAAGGTCTAATACGAAATAGCAGTTCATGTGATAGGCTACGAATGACCCATCATTCAAATGGGGGAAGGTTTCAAATTGTGTTATTAATAGATGCCACGAATGTCCGCATTCGCAGCAATATCACCAAATCAAGCCGACTTTAAATTAAGACTAAGCGTGCGTTTGAGAAACTAACTGCTAATTGGTTTAATTGTGCGCGAACTATTGTGGACTATAAATCGTCGAGTAGATCGAGTAGTTCGGTGAGTTCTTGAAATTCGTCAAAGCTATCCTCCCGGTGGAGAAGTTCTTCGCGAATACGCTGCTTTATATCCTCACTAAAAACGAATTGTACAAGGCCGG
>CALQRR010000339.1 GCA_943333015.1 Chitinophaga pinensis
CTGATCCAACGCGGGTTTGGTCAGCATGGGCATCTCCGCAGAAACCTGCTTCAACACATGAAGCATATGGGCATCAAACGACTGATTGGAATTATGACTACTCCTTTTCATCAGGCTACATGTGAAACGGGGGTGGTACTCGCAGTGTGTCCATTCGAAGTGGATTGCTGCAAGGTAAACTGGAAAGGCTTGAATGAAGAACTGCTCTGTTTAGGCCAACGGAAAAGAAAACGGGTGAATTGCCCAACCTCCGATTCAATCCAAATCGTACCGCCGGTTTCTTCCACAATCTTCTTCACAATGGCAAGCCCTACACCAGTACTTTCAAATGTATCGCGGGCCTGCAACGTTTGAAAAATTACAAAAATCTTCTCATGAAACTGCGCATCAATGCCCGGTCCGTTATCCTCCACCGAGAATACATAAAAGGCATCTTCTTCTTTGCAGCCAATCCGGATCTCGGTATCCGATTTATTGCTGTGTTTAATGGCATTGCTAATCAGATTCGAAAATACCTGCTGTAGTTTCATCCGTTCCGTAAACAGCACCGGCATTTTGTCGGGCATCTGAATACGAATCTTGTCATCATGCACCAGCATCTCCAGCACCTCGTCCACCAAATCCTTTACGTTCACATTCACATTCGGACTCTTCACTCGATCGGCACGGCTGTAATCCAGAATTCCGTTAATCAAGCCTTCCATGCGAACCACACGGCCTTTGAGCATCTTAAAATGATCACGTGCATCTTCGGTAAACCGATCGCCAATATCTTCTTCAATCCAAACTGTCAGATTGCTTATTGCACGCAATGGCGCCTTCAAATCGTGCGAAACAACGTATGCAAATTTGTCGAGTTCCTTGTTGGCCTTTTCGAGGTAGGTGTAGTATTCGCCCATCTTCACTTCGGCCTTCTTACGTTCGGTAATATCGCTTTCTACATGAATAAATCGTGAAAGCTTTCCATCATCTTCCAAAATCGGTGTAATGGTGACTTGCACCCAAACGGTACTTCCATTTTTATGGTACTTCTGAATCTCCCCCGAAAAAGATTGATTTCTGGAGATCTGCTCATTCATTTTACTAATGGTTTCGCGGTTGGTCAATGGTCCGAAAAACAAATCCTGCGGTTTTTTTCCAAGTACCTCCTCAAACGTGTATCCCTTCATTCGCACAAATCCTTCATTCACCCATTCGATAAACCCAAACTGATCGGTTATCACCACCGAATTATCGGTATTGGAGGCCACAAGCGACAACTTTTTCAGCTCTTCATTCTTCTTCTGAAGCGCATTCTTGGCTTCAGTCACTTTGGCAATAACGATGTTCTTGGAGCTTTCGAGGTTGTTGGATAAACTGTAAATCAATAAGGTTGCTGTGCAGTATGTAATGAGGTAATCGAGGTTGAGCATTTCGCCCGTAGCATCACTATCAAGTATATTTCTTACATCGTTCCCAATGGTATTGGAATAGAAATAAAAGAAAATCAGGTTGATAATACTGAGGGCAGAAACGATTTTTCCTTCCCTGTTTCCCAAGAGCATAAACGTAACGAGAATCAATCCTCCCAAATACATCATACCCGAATTACGAATTCCACCCGAGTAATACGTCACCACATGCAAGGTGAGCAATGTACTTACAATGGCAATTCCGTATGCCAACCGGTAATTAAGATGCCAGTTAAGCAGAAAATAATTGACACCGATAATCATCGTCAGCAATGTGAGCGCAATGCCAATAAAGTCGAGCCAGTTAAAGATGGAGATCACTTGATAGGTAATCGCAAGGGCTATCAGAAAAGCCGTAAGTGAATACGTACGAAAGAGATTCAGTCGCTGACGCGAGATGAGATCATCCTCCGACAGAGGAATTTCGGCATCGCGAATTAGAAGATAATCAAGAATACGCCTGGTAGAGCTTTGTTTCATTTCCCAGAATATTGATCAGGACTATTAAAGATAAAAAGTCCCGGATGCTTTTTCGGAAAATAACCCTAAATAGTTACTTCCCGGGCAATGCATTTTGAAGAATAATCACATTTCTTCTTACACAATTTTCAAAACAGAAAACACACTAACTCCTTCAAAATGAAATTGAATTTACTCTTTTTTTAGTCTGCCTAACAATGGAAACCACAATCCACGACGAATTCGCGGGCGGGCCAGCAGATAAAACAACCCAATTCCCGAGACAGCACCGAAGAAAACCCCTTCTCGAATAAAGTCCCACGCAATCTCCTGCCCTTCGTTGATTCCGATTACCAGCGCTGCATATAAAAAAACGAACGCCCAACCGAGTAATAACTGAATCCCAGCCAACGTGATGCGTTTCTGGACAGGTTCCTCCTGAAAAAAATCGGATTGATTCAATGTATTATTCATCATACGTCCCCAAATAATGAGCATACAAACCACCAAAAACATTCCCAAGTAATACGTGTGCGTGGACGATATGAGCGCATTAAATAAACCATGACAACCTACAGCTAAGACATACGCAACAAGAAATGAAAGGAACATTGGTACCCGGAATCTGATTTTCCAGAAATACATGCAATAGGCAATCAGGGAAGAGGTGAACATGTGCATGATCGCCGTGTAAAACGCCCGGCCTTCGATAATGTGCATGTTTTTACTGAAATACAAGACATTTTCCAGCGCAGCAAATCCCATGGCCCCCACGGATGCATATTTAATATAATCGAACGATTCGTTTAGAATGCGCTTTCGGCTCAGGAATATCAAAAAGGGAATAATCTTCACGGCTTCCTCAATCATTGCCACAGACTGCATGTGATAGCGGAGTCGAATCAACAATGGTCCTTCATCAGGAAGCTCGAGCAAGAAAGGAAAGTATGCGTATACCGGATACACCAAACCGACACATACCACACCTAGAAAAAAGCAAATCAAGGTGTATTTCCAGTTCTCTGGTTCAAAAACATCCATCTGCCGGAGAAAACGGATGTAGACAAAAGCTACCAGCAACGACGCCACGAGTGCATACACATTCATTCCCGACCTATTTTTCGGCAAAATACCCATTTATGGTGCAACTCTGGCAGATATATAGCACCGGATTTACCGTAAATTGCGGCATGCACGCGATGGATTTACTTCTGATAGTCGGGCGGACAGTGTCCGTATATGTTTTCATTGTCGTCTTTCTTCGGATTTTCGGGAAGAAAGAACTGGCGCAGCTATCGGTGGTGGATCTTGTCTTTATTCTGCTTATTAGCAATTCGGTTCAAAATGCTATGCTTGGCCCCGATACTTCCTTGCAGGGCGGTATAATTGCCGCTACTGCATTGTTTCTAACCAATGCCCTTTTTAAAGCACTATCTCACCGATTACCTCAGTTCAGTAAATTGGTTCAGGGAGA
>CALQRR010000340.1 GCA_943333015.1 Chitinophaga pinensis
TGATTGTGCTCCATGGCGGAGGCTTCACAACAGGTGCGGCTCAACATGGGAAAAGTCTGGCTGCTGCGTTGGCTGATCATGGCTGGCTGGCCATCACTGCTGAATACCGTTTGGCACCGCAAACACAGTATCCCGGGCAAGTGCAGGATGTTCAGGCATGGATTCAATTCCTTAAATCAAATTCAGCGCGCTGGGCAATTGACACTTCTTGTTTCTTTCTCGCAGGCGAATCGGCTGGAGCAACCATTGCTCTCAATGCAGCTTACACGTTACAAAATTCCAATATCTGTGCGGTTGCCAATCTCTATGGAATTTGTGATGCCGGCGCTTCTCAATCCGAACCCAGCATTACCGATGTGACTGCAATGCTCGATGCCTATAGAGGATCGGAAGTTTTTGAAAGCATCAGTCCGGTTGCTCAGGCAACCATTTCCGGATTGCCAACGATCAGCATTCATGGAAAACGCGATCCTATTATCTCTTGGAAACATGCCTCACTTCTTTCTACAACGCTTGATCGGGCTCAAATCGAAAATCAACTCGTGCTGCTTCCTTGGGCTACCCATTTATTCAATCACCCGGCATACGGTCCTTCTGGTCAGTTAGCCGTTGAATACATTGACCGCTTTTTTCGCCGGCAACTCCAGTAATATTGCAATCATCTAAATATCTTTCGAAAAAATATCTCTTCCTATGCGTTTTTCCACTTTCCTGTTGATGACTTTGAGTGCTGTTCTTTTTTCGTGTTCCTCGGGTAAAGAATATGATTTGAAATACCGTCCTGTAGCTAATACACGCTATGCATTCAGTAATGTCACCACCATGCACATGGATCAAAAGATGATGGGACAAGCCATGAAGATGGATCAGGAAATGATTTACGATGGCACGTACGACGTTGGTGCTATGAGCAGCGACAGTTCTTTTGAAGTAACGCTCATTTATACACGCGTTCGAACAACGCAGAATATGATGGCGCCAACAGCGAAAGTGACGAAGTTCGATTCGGACGTTCGGGATACGTTAACGGAAGCTGAAGATCAGGCCATGTATAACGAAATACTCAACCAGCCCATGAAGATGAAAATCAGCAAAGAAGGCAGAGTGTTGGAGTTTTCGGGCATGTATGATGCGGTGAAAAAAGCGCTTGCATCCTCCGAAGGAGATTCCAAAATGGCGGAGGAAATGGCTGGCCAGTTTACCGATGACAACATGAAAGGGACCATGGAATATATGTTCCGTATTTACCCTGACGGGAAGGTAAATGCCAATGATTCCTGGGAGATTGAACAGAAATACGAAGCTGGTTATCCAATGAAAATTCAGTCGAAATACCTGTTGGAAGGCGAAAAAGACGGCCGGATTATTCTTGCCAACACCGGGACAATTTCCACCAATAAAGGAGGGAAAGGCTTGAGTTCAATGTTAGCCACGATGATTGATCTCTCAGGCGATCAAACCGGAACAATTGAACTGGATCTCAAGACAGGATTGCCTTTGGTGAACTCAACGAAGATGAACATCACCGGCGAAATGAATATGATGGGAGCCAAGTTTCCAATCAGCATGAGCACCACCAGCAAGGTAACGCTGACGCCGATGAAGTAAATTTATTCGAAACGCAGCGCTTCGATCGGGTCGAGTTTCGCTGCTTTGATGGCTGGAATAAGTCCTGAAAGCAGTCCGACAATCAGACATAAAATGGCCGCCAGAATCATCCATGCCCATGGAATGATGAAGCCCTGATTGAAATACATCGACACGCCATTGCCCATCAGAATACCGAGCACAATGCCCAGCACACCGCCTAGTTGGCAAATCACAATGGCTTCGATCAGGAATTGATTTCGGATGGTGTTGGACGTTGCACCGATGGCTTTCCGCACCCCAATCTCCCGGGTGCGTTCTGTGACCGATACCAACATGATGTTCATCAGTCCGATAGCGGCTCCAATGAGTGTTATGATCGCTATGAGCGTGGCTGCTATGGAAACAAACGACAGGTTGTCAATGAGCATCATCGAGAGATTATCGCTCTTGGTAATTTCGAAATTGTCTTTGTCCTTGATGCGCAATTTCCGCACAATGCGAAAAAAACCGGTTGCTTCGGCCAAGGTGGCATCAATGGTTTCGGGTGATAAAGCCAGCACATTGATGACGAAAGACATCGATGCAGTTCCGAAATTCTGACGCACGTTTTTAACGGGCAACAGCACAATTTTATCTCCACCAAAACCAAAACTAGAACCTTTGCCCTTGAGCAATCCGATCACCTTTACTTTAACCGCCCCAACCGAAATCTCTTTATCGATGGGTGATGTTTTGGGAAACAAATTGGTCTTGAGTTCCTGGCCGATAATTGCCAGATTGGCCCCCGATTCAATTTCGTTGATAGAAAAATTTCGGCCTTCTTCAATTTCGTAGCCCGCAGTAATAAGGTAATTTTCATCGCCACCAAAAATGGTGATGTTGGGATTTGTCTTCAATGATCCCGATTTAACGGTCGATGCCCGTGAACCAACGCAACTAATACCAACGCGTGAAGGGAAGCTGAAATCTTTCTTAAATCGGGCTGCTTCATCGAATGAAATTGTCCGGTAAACCGTTGGCCGTGATCCGCCACCTCCAATCCGCATGTTCGATCCTCGGTTGCGAATATTGAATGTATTGGCACCCATGGACGTAAAGTTGGACGTAAGGCCTTCCTTAATCACATCAATAGCGGTGAGAATTCCAACCAACGCCATAATGCCTAATGCAATGATCATGATGGTCAGAAATGTACGTAACGACTGCGACCGGATTGAATTCATTGCGATGCGGATGTTTTCAAATACCATCGGATTCATGCTGTAAATATAGGGGAGAAGCAGCCTTATGCGGGGGAAATGCATTGGAATGATTTTTATGACTGATTTTGTGACCAATCCACTCGCCGTATAGCAGCGATAGCGGCCAATTCGTAAATTCGCCCACACATACCCACCCAAACGATGAAACGTATTCTGAGTATTCTATTTGTTGGAGCAGTGCTTTGCTTTGCTTCTTGTAAAAAGTGTTATCGCTGCACCTGCACCGATACCAGCACCTTGGGAGGCTGCACACAGCTTGGAGAAGAACAGGAATTATGTGACGAAGGTCTATTCGGCAAATCGGTACTGACTGTTCGGGTGCTTGCAAAAGAAGACGAAGGTTATTCCTGCAGCGTTGAATAATCATTCCCAGGAGCTGATTGGCCGATATATATCAGGCTTTGATCATGAATTTCCTCAACTCGCCGGATGTTTTCCTTGGGATGTTCCTGCCTTATTGGATGCTGCTATTGTTCGGAAAATTTCCATTCTCAATGAGGAA
>CALQRR010000341.1 GCA_943333015.1 Chitinophaga pinensis
GAGCAGATTTATCCCCAACATGCCCTTGGTCATGATATATTAGGCACGCCTGCACATTTAAAAAAGTTCAAACCGGAAGATCTAAAAAACTTCATCCGCCGCACCTGGAACACCGATCAGATGGTGTTTTCATTTGTCGGAAGCACACCCGTTGCAAAAATCAGGAAAGAGCTCGATCGCACTTTGGGACAGCATGCCGCCAATTTACGCATGTTCAACCGCGAACCTGTGCCCGAATACATCACTAGTCACATTATTCAGAAACGTAAAAATCATCAAGCGCATCTGGTGCTGGGAAACCGCGCGTATGATGTGAAAAATAAAAAACGCACAGGCTTAATTCTGCTCAATAACCTGTTGGGCGGACCGGGAATGAGTTCCAGACTGAATTTAGCGATTCGTGAAAAATATGGATGGACGTATAACATTGACTCGAGTTATGCCATTTTCAGCGATACCGGTTTGTGGAGTGTATATCTGGGCACCGAAGCGGGTTGGGTGGACCGATGTCGGGAACTCGTTTTACGGGAAATGAAAAAGCTTCGTGACCAAGAACTCGGTACTGTGCAGCTTCAAAAAGCCAAAAATCAACTGATTGGACAGATGGCCATCTCTCAGGAGAGCAATTCTTCCCTCATGCTTGGATTTGCCAAGACTTTCCTGATATTCAATAAGATAGACACTTTCGAAGAAGTGGCCAATAAGATTGAATCCCTCAAAGCCAGCGAGTTACGAAATATTGCGAATGAAATATTTGCAGAAGATCAACTCTCTACATTGCTTTATCAGGGGCGCTGATAAATAGGCAGTTACACTCATTTATTCAGAAATCAAACGCAAAGCACCTATTTTTTAACATTCGGGTTTTGAAAACGCTGGAACCTGCGTATTTTAGGCGGCTCAAATAAAGACTATGCATGTAGCTGTTGCTGGAAATATTGGTTCCGGAAAGACCACACTCACTTCTTTGTTGTCGAAACACTACAACTGGGTACCTCATTTTGAGGATGCTGACGACAATCCCTATCTGAACGATTTTTACGAGGACATGCAACGTTGGTCATTCAACCTGCAGATCTATTTCCTCAACTCGCGTTTCAATCAGGTAAACGAGATCCGAAAAAGCGGCAAGCACGTCATTCAGGACCGGACGATTTACGAAGATGCTTATATCTTCGCTCCCAACCTGCATGCCATGGGTTTGATGACAACCCGCGATTTCGAAAACTACTTCACGTTGTTTAATCTCATGTCGAGCTTTATTGCCCCGCCCGATTTGTTGATTTACCTCCGTGCCGGCGTTCCCACCTTAGTGAGTCAGATTCAAAAACGCGGTCGTGATTACGAAAACTCCATCCGTTTAGATTACCTCAAACGCTTGAACGAACGCTACGAAGCTTGGATTTCGAACTATACTGTTGGCAAACTCATGATTGTGGACGTGGATGAAAATAAATTCAGTGAAAATCCTGAACATCTAGGAGAGATCATCAACCGCGTGGACGCCGAAATAAACGGATTGTTTTAATTATTGGGGGTATGCCCCGAAAACACTCCGCCAAGCTGCGTTTTTTCGGGTCGCGTTATCGGCTCATAGTCCTCGTATTTAATTCACATAGTTTCGTAAATACTCCGGGCTAGTTCCGCCTCTCCCGCTCATACAACATTCAATTAACCATACAGATCCGGTTAATCCATAAAAAAGCCCTGCAACGAATCGAGTCGCAGGGCTTTTTCATTTTCTAATGAGCTTATACCAGCATCATCACTGGTTGCTCTAGATAGTCCTTCAACGTTTTCAGGAAAGCGGCACCACTTGCGCCGTCCACCACACGGTGATCACAACTAAGCGTTAACTTCATCACATTGCCAGGAACAACTGCTCCACCTTTCACTACTGGAATTTGCTTGATCGATCCAACGGCAAGAATACACGCATCCGGCGGATTGATAATGGCAGTAAATTCTTCTATATCAAACATTCCCAGATTACTTATCGTGAAGGTATTCCCTTCCCAATCTGCAGGCTGTAGTTTTTTTGCTTTTGCTTTCGCCGAATATTCTTTCACTTCAACAGAAATCTGCGAAAGACTCTTGTTATCGGCAAAACGAACGACCGGTACCAGCAATCCATCTTCCACAGCCATCGCCACCCCTATGTTCACATGATTGTTCCGACGAATTTTATCGCCCAACCAGGATGAATTAATTGCAGGGTGTTTGCGTAAAGCCATCGAAGCTGCTTTCACCACAAAATCGTTGAACGAAATCTTTACATCACCGGATGCATTCATGGACAAGCGAGCCGCAATGGCATTGTCCATATCAATGGCAATGGTGAGATAAAAATGAGGAGCGCTGAATTTACTTTCCGCCAGACGACGGGCAATAACTTTGCGCATCTGAGAAACATTCTCTTCCGTATAGCTTTCCTGTCCAACGGCTGTATATGCGGCAGTAGCTTTGGAAGCTGCAGCAGGGCTGAAATTTTCAATGTCGCGTTTTACAATGCGTCCACCATCACCAGAGCCATTTACCTGACTCAGATCAATTCCTTTGTCAAATGCAATTTTTTTAGCGAGTGGTGATGCTTTTGTTCGGGCATCATCTGATGAAGCAATGGCCACCACAACCGGAGCGGCAGCAGCAATAACCGGAGCCGCTGCAAGTGCAGGAGCGGCAGCAATTTCAGCAACAGGAGCTTCTGCTTTCGGAGCTGAGGCAGCACCAATCAATGATGTGTAATCTTCTCCTTCTTTCCCAAGAATTGCCAGGATTGAATCAACCGGTGCTCCTTTTCCTTCTTCCACTCCAATGTACAAAAGCACACCATCCTGAAAGGATTCAAAGTCCATCGTTGCTTTATCCGTCTCGATTTCTGCAAGCAGTTCCCCGGATTTTACCTTATCACCTACTTTTTTATGCCATTTGGAAACAACACCTTCTTCCATGGTATCGCTCAGCTTCGGCATTTTGACAATTTCTGCCATGTCGTTCTATATTTCCGTATTAATCGAGAATGTAAGGGTAGTTATCCTGCACGTAAACGTCTTTGTAAAGTTCGTCTACCGTTGGATAGGGAGAATCTTCAGCAAACTGAACCGACTCTTCCACGATGGCTTTAATACGATCTTCAGTCGCTTCCACTTCGGCTTCCGTAATCCACTTGTTTTTACGAAGTGTTTCTAAAACCTGCTCTATGGGATCCTGTTTTTTGTAATCTTCTACTTCTTCCTTGCTGCGGTATTTACCCGGATCAGACATGGAATGCCCACGAAAGCGATATGTTTTCATTTCAAGCAGGCTTGGACCTTCACCATTACGAGCGCGATCAACAGCCCAGACCATAGC
>CALQRR010000342.1 GCA_943333015.1 Chitinophaga pinensis
CCTGAGTTACGGTCAACCGGATTCTTTTTTCTGGGACCTAGGAGATGGAACAACCACGAGCGATACCATTCCGGTGGGGCATGGGTTTATCGCCCTAAATAATGATACCACCGTGTATACCTCGCGGCTCATTGTCGAAAACGGTTGCCGGATCGATACCATGACGCTCTCAATAACAGCATTGCCCAACAATGTGACGTCATTTTTCAATACCAATCCTCCTTGGGGATGTGCTCCATTGCCGGTAAACTTCACCAATATATCTGCCGGGGCGACCGATTATCTCTGGGATTTTGGCGATGGAAGTCCGTTACAAACCACTCAGAACACAACTCACATTTACACCACAGGCGGCAATTTTACCATTTCATTGGTAGCAAAAGATGCCTGCTCCATCGATACATCCTATGCTAACGTTCTGGTTTATGCAGCACCTGATGTTGCGTTTACACTCGATGAAGATGTCATCTGCCTGGGCACAACTCTGAGTATAAATAACCTGTCCACCGGTTCTGCCGCCTATAGCTGGACGTTTGGAAATGGTGAAAACGCAGTTGGATTTGAACCTCCTTATCTGTATCCACAGCAGGGCAGTTACTTGATCCGCTTAATTGGATATTCGCCTGTGTTTGGTTGTCCCGACACAACGTTTCAGACGGTTCAGGTTCAGGCTGTTCCGCAAATTGATATTGTGGCAGATCCGGTTCAAGGCTGTATGCCATTGAATGTAACCTTTACGAACAGTACAGCCTTCTCCACCGGACAGGAATGGGATTTTGGAAACGGGCTATCCTCTACAGCCTTCTCTCCATCGACCAATTATCTGAGCGATGGAACATTCACAGCATCGTTGGTGGCACATAATTTCAACTTTGCTGCGAACCTCGATTGCCCTGCTCAGCAAACGGTTCTCATTTCGGTTTTCCCTAAACCAACGAGCAGCTTCTTGCTCAATGCGACTTCCGCTTGCGGTCCACCCGCATCTACTGGTGTTCAAAATCAATCGGCCGATAGTCTGGCGTATCTCTGGAACTGGGAAAACCAATCCTCCATGTTGTTTGAGCCCATCTTAACATTTGTGGACACTGGTTTGAAAGTCATTTCCTTGGTTGTTTCCAATGCGTATTCGTGTTCTGACACCACCGTTTCGGTGTTCGAAGTGATTGGGCAGCCCGATAACAATTTACGTATTGCGCCTCCTGCAGGATGTTCACCGTTGGATGTCACGTTTGAATCGTTGACGATTTTTGGTGATACCTGGGAATGGGATTTTGGGGATGGGTTTTCCGATATAGGCGGCCCCAACAACCAACACATTTACACCGAAGCGGGTGTTTACAATGTGACCTTGCGCATTACAAATCTCGATCAGTGTGCAAGTGATACAATCGTGAACAGTGCGGTAATCGTCAAGCCTCGTGCATCTGCCGAATTCACCATTACTCCTCAAGAAATATCGGTCAGTAATCCTGTCGCCCAGTTTGAAAATCTCAGTACAGGCGCCAATGCGTATGAATTTGACATGGGGGACGGCGCAACGTATCCGGCTTTTATTTCTCAGCATATTTATGACATCACCGCCGAATCAGAATATGTGATCACTCTCATTGCTAACAATGCCTTTGACTGTCCCGATACGGTGCAACATTTTCTAAAAGTTGAGCCTGCGCCGAGTATTTATATTCCCAATTCGTTTACCCCGAACGGTGATGGGAAAAATGAATCCTTCGGACCGTTTTTACTTGATCAACCGAAGGTGTATAATTTCCTGATTTTCGACCGCTGGGGACATCTCGTGTTTGAGACCTTCGACAAAGATGTGAAATGGGATGGAACCCTCTTCAACAATGGCAAGAAGCCGATTAAGCAGGACGTGTATGTTTACAAAATCGTGATTGGTTTCAAGCCCGATGATGTGAAAGAGCTGCATGGTAATGTGACAGTGATCTATTAACGAATTATCACAGTTGGTTGGCACACCGGACTGAAGTCCAGTGTTGCATTGTGAATGATGGAGCATTGGTGAGGCTCCTTTTTTATGAGGCAAAGCAGTTGATTTGGTATGCCTGATTTCAAGGGTGCTGCAATTTTAGAGTTTGATGAATTTGATCTGCGTGCTGCTTTTGGTATCTGTCAGATGAATCAGATACACACCTGCTGCAATGTCACTGAGAGGAATGGATTGGGTATTGTGCTTTTGTATCACACGTCGGCCGGAGGAATCATAGACTGAAACGGTCACTGCTTCCCGGTTGATGAAAATGCATTCTCTGGCAGGATTGGGAAACAGGTGAAACACATCGGGTGTTACGGAAGAAATTCCAACGTGATAATTTGAAGCTTCGGGTGTGGTCGTTCCCGGAATAAATATAACCCAGTTGCTATCACCATCAATGGGATGTCCATACGAGGCATTCGTTGAAAGTGCTGGGATATTCACCTCTGCCACAGTGCGGTAGAAGTCATCCATGCGGTGTGATAATCGCAGAAACTCACCACCTGCACTCAACTTGAAATTGATGTTGTTTCTGCTGAGTTCTTCGTCGCTGTTGGCCCATAAAAGATGAAAGCCATTTGCCGGGATGTTTAACTCCGGCAAGGGCCATTTGTTGAGGTAATTGGTATCGTTGGTGAGGTAATAATCGGTGGTTGAAAATGCCGTGGGAAATGGATTATATACTTCCAGCCAGTCGGAATATTGGCCCGCTGTATCCTGAATAACATTCGTATTAGCCGACATGACTTCGTTGATGAGATTCACCGGTTGACCACCTTGCGTTTCTGGTGAATCGTAATGGACACGGGAGGTGCACGGCCAGAGTTGCGCCGTTGTTTCTCCCGCAGGGGTATAGCTAAAACGGTAATACACAAAACTGTTCGCTGGTTGTCCTGGCAGGTAATTCAGCGCAGCGGTCATCCATCCATCTCCAGCAATCTGATCAGGAAAAATGCCATCGTCCTTCAATAAGAAAACATAGTCGGGGGAGGGGAGCGTGGGATTAAATCCAATCTGAACTTCCATAACACCGGTCGACGCTCCGTTTACATGTGCATATGCCAGCGTATGCGCATGGTTGATCCATCCACCGGTTAACTGTGCGGTTTGATTGGACGCACTTGTTTGTGCGAGCGCCGAGGCAACTCGCAAGGCTGCATATTCATTAATGCTGTAGGCCACATGTCCGCCCCAGGCTGTTGTTACTGAATTTTGAAAATCCTCATACGTAAACCCATAATCAAGTGAATGATACGGATCATTGATCACCGCTGGTGAAATCAGATTGATATACTGCTGGGCTTTTGCTGCGATCGAATCGGGATGGAAAATGTCCTGTGAAAACTC
>CALQRR010000343.1 GCA_943333015.1 Chitinophaga pinensis
CCCAAACAGAGAAATTAAATTGATCATCTATCAGTTTCCTCTGAATGACCTGATCAGGTGATTGTTGATTTTTCCCTGCTACATAATGAGTGTGCAACGCTATATGATCTATCTGGGTGGGGGAAACATAAATAATGGAATTGCCATTTGTTCTAACCTGAATGCTTCCTTCAGAACCCGGATTGAGCAATGTCCCTGTTATGACATTCTCATTTTTCAGATAAACGGTGTCTTGTAAATTCGTTTCTTCCTGAGCAACAGCAGCGAATCCAACAAAAACGAATACGATTATAAACAGTAGATATTTCACCCGGACAAGTTACGATACTCGTAACGTTCATATATGGATCATGGAGTGTCAGGTAGTTTTTTTTCGGGAAGCCCCAATAAACACTACCCCGAAAATAAGAATCATGAAAAAAGACAGTTTCCAATACTTTGACAGGAAGGGCACAATGCCTTCTTGTGGATAAGAATATCCTAAAATCAATGCATCGAGGCCAAGATTTGAAGCTTTTTCGTGAGCCGGAAGAAAGGCTGTGTAGGAATGCGCATTTTCAAAACGAACTCCTGCAGCAAGAAGTCCAATATCGTTCTGCACTTGCTTTAGGGCAGAGTGAACTGTTACAGCAGAAAATCTGAAATATCCGGAACGACCTAAAACGCAGATATTGGCACTGAGTCGAGCTTCGGCACTATTTCCAATACCGATATCTTCAATCCAGTACAATGCATGTAATTCTTTGTTGTATATCGGTTTCAATGCCCATCCATTCAATCTCAACGGTTCTAATCCTGCTGAAATGCGTTTGGTGTTGCTGCTGTCGGTTGACCGTTGAAAATGTTCCAGAAAATTGCTGCTTCCTATGATGTCTGCATTCTTTTCCAGAATATGGCCATCAGCGATGTAATCCACCGTAAAAACAATGGCTTCAGGAGCAAATACAGAATGCGATTTCCCTGCAATCAATCCCAAATGTTGTGCACTTGATTCTTCTGCTCCCCAAAAATTGACGAGCATCTCCTTTGTTTGATCAGCATTTAGAAATTGGTAAGCTGACGGAAGTTCTAAATGAGCCACTCCCGCTTTGAGGAGGATAGTACCTTGTTCAAAATGGAAACCGGATTCAATTTCCTGACTGGCTTCATTATACTCATTAACGGACGCAGGGACGTAATCATTCACTTGCTGACCAATTGCACTTAAACCTAAAAATACGTTCAGGAATAATAGAATTGATGAGAAAAGATAGTTGCTTGCCCGGAGCATTAATAACGAAATTTTATTGAGGGGGCAAGTATATCAAATTAATCTATTGCTTATTGAGTCAGTTGTAAAATACCTCTAAAGGGGGATACGCATAACCCTTTAGGGGTATTTTACTTATAACAATTCTATCAAAAAGGTGGGGCTAATGACGTTCTCTTTCCCGTTCACGACGTTGCATGACTTTGAGAGGATCGCTTGCCATTTCAGCATATTGTTTACGGTTGCGGAAAATGTCGATGGCCATGAACACAGCTTCCCGGAATGAATCGGGACTAGCAAGGTCTTTTCCGGCTATGTCGTAGGCTGTTCCATGATCGGGTGATGTGCGGATGATGGGTAAGCCAGCGGTGAAGTTCACTCCGTGGTGAAAAGCGATGGCTTTGAAAGGGACCAATCCCTGATCGTGATACATCGCCATGACGGCATCGAATTTTTTCCAGGTACCACTACCAAAAAATCCATCGGCCGAATAGGGCCCAAACGCTAAAATGCCTTCTTCATTCGCTTTACGAATGGCTGGTGCGATAATGGTCTCTTCTTCTTTGCCGAGCAATCCACCATCACCGGCGTGCGGATTAAGTCCAAGAACGGCAATGCGTGGTTTGCGGATTCCAAAATCCTGTAGCAGCGAATGACTCATCACCCGAAGCTTGCTAAGCACTTTATCAACGCTGAGCGAAGCTGCCACCTGTTGCAAAGGAACATGACCGGTGACTGTGCCCACGCGCAGGTTTTCACTCACAAGTAACATCAGATAATCGGAGCTGCCCGAACGTTGCGCTAAAAATTCGGTATGACCGGGAAAGTTGAAATCCGGACCTTGAACATTGTTTTTGTTGAACGGTGCGGTAACTAAGACGTCAATCAAACCGGCTTGTAAATCATCCATTGCCCGTGTTAGCGACTTTACCGCCCACGCACCGGCAGCTGGAGTTGCGGTACCGAAATCCATACCTACGTCTACTTCCGTCAGGTTGATGAAATTGCAATGGTGTTTTACGGCCTTGGTCGCATCAGGAATTCCGAAAAAGTTGAATTCGGTTAACTCCAATAATTTCCGGTGCTGCGTTGCTGCTTTGTGCACGCCATATACAATGGGCGTGCAGAGTTCGAGCATCCCATGGTCCATAAAAGTCTTCATGATTACCTCGTAGCCAATTCCATTGAAATCGCCTTGGGTAATACCAACTCTGACTAGATTTTCTCCTGTTTCACTCATGCTTTTGCTTTGTTGCGGATAAAGTCAAATAACAAACGAACACCTGATCCGGTTCCGCCTTTACCACGATACGAATCGGGTGATTCCACAAACGCAGGACCTGCAATATCGAGGTGAATCCATGGATAATCGGTGAAGCGTTCCAGAAACTTGCCGGCTGTATTGGCACCTGCCGTTACTCCGCCAATGTTTTTAATGTCAGCAATATCACTTTTGAGCAGTTCGGAGTAATCATCCCACAAGGGAAATTCCACCAAACGCTCATGTACGTTATTACCACTTGCTTTCAGATGATCAAAATCATCGGTTGCTGTTCCCAATGCTACAATGCCATATTTTCCAATGGCCCGCGCAGCAGCACCCGTCAAGGTTGCCAAGTCAATCACGCATTCGGGCTTGTATTTTTTGGCGTACACCAATGCATCGCTGAGAATCAAACGACCTTCGGCATCGGTATTCAGCACTTCAACTGTTGTTCCGTCGGAAATCGTAATGATATCTCCCGGTACAATGGCATTGCCATCGGGACGGTTATCCGTACACGGTGTTAAGCCAATTACCCAAACAGGCAATTCAGCTTTGGCAATGCCATACATAGCACCCACCACCGCAGCAGCTCCGCCCATGTCGCACTTCATGGTCATCATGCCGTCATTTGGTTTCAGACTCAAGCCGCCAGTGTCATACACCACGCCTTTGCCTACAAATACATACGGATGTTTGTTGACAGCACCTTTGGGTTTGTATTCCATCACGACAAAAACGGGAGGATCGATAGAGCCTTTGTTCACGGCGAGCAAACCGCCCATTTTCAAGGTTTCTATCTTTGCTTTATTGAAAACCTCCACCTTA
>CALQRR010000344.1 GCA_943333015.1 Chitinophaga pinensis
CCGGGTAAGAAACGGCAAAGTCTTTTACATGTATCGTCCATTCGAATCCTCTCAAAATACTTTTCTCTACAGTGAGCTTTTACCATCGGGTCAACTTGCCGGTCGTTAATTGAGATTTCCTGCCAATGCATTTATATTTGGCCAATGGATATTTTGATACCCTGTTTGGTTGCATTGCTGGCTTCCATGCTAACTTTTTTCAGCGGTTTCGGATTAGGAACCTTGCTATTACCTGCATTTGCACTGATTGTCCCTTTGCCGGAAGCCATAATACTTACTGCGCTGGTGCATATGCTCAACAATGTGTTTAAGCTTTTTCTAATTGGCAGGCATGTCGCATTTGACATGGCGATGCGATTTTCACTTGTTGCCATACCGGCCTCATTGTTAGGTGGATTTACCTTGGATGCGCTCGCGGAAAGAGATGTTATATATTCCTACATGCTGCGTTCGGAAGTACACGATATCACGTTTGTTAAAATGATCATTGGCATTTTGATGCTCATTTTTGCAGCCTTTGAAATCGCACCACGATTGGAAAATCTACAGTTCCCGCCACGCTTACTATTGGTTGGTGCTGGTCTTTCCGGTTTTTTTGGTGGTTTAAGTGGACATCAAGGGGCGCTCCGAAGTGCTTTTCTGGTGCGTGCCGGATTGAGCAAAGAAGCATTTATTGCCACGGGTGTGCTGCTGGCGATTGTTATTGATATCACTCGCATTCCGTATTACTTGTTCACGTTCCGATTTAGTATAGAAAACGGACACATGAGTTTATGGGTATATCCAACAATGTGCGCGTTTGCCGGGGCATTTATAGGTAACCGGCTTTTAAAGAAGATTCAGATCGGAGCTGTGCAAACAATTGTTGCCGTGCTGCTTAGTTTTATCGCAGTCTTGCTGATGACCGGTGTACTTTAACTATTTAATTCAGCAGTTTCCACTTGAATAATCCGGCTTTGTGAAAGAAGTACCGGAACGAAACGCCAAGAACTCCAAGTCCATATATAGTGGAGCGTTTGAAATTTATTGATGATGCTTCTTCGAAGTATTTGGTGGGGCAGGTTATTTCTGCAATGTCGTTTCCTTTTGAAAAAATTTGGGCAATCATCTCATTATCGAAAATGAAATCATCCGAGTTGTGCGTAAAGTTGAGGCTGCGCAAGACTTCTCCTGAAAAAGCACGGTAACCGGTGTGGTATTCCGACAGTTTCTGGTTCATCAACACATTCTGACTAAAGGTGAGAAAGCGGTTGGCGATATACTTATACATGGGCATTCCGCCTTTGAGTGCGCCTTTGCCCAAGATACGTGAACCAAAAACCACTGGATATAAACCATTGGCAATGAGTGCTACCATGGAATGAATAAGCATCGGTGTGTACTGATAATCGGGATGTAACATCACAACGACATCCGCATTGAGCTCCATAGCTTTGGCGTAACAGGTCTTTTGGTTTCCACCATAGCCTTTGTTATTCTCATGCCGGATGACATGGCGAATACCAAGCGAATGTCCCAACTCTGTGGTATTGTCGCGGCTGTGATCGTCAACCAGTACAACTTCATCTACAATATCGAACGGAATTTCCCGATAGGTTTTTTCCAACGTCAGCGCCGCATTGTAGGCGGGCAACACCACCACTACTTTTTTTCCGTTAAACATGCCGCGAAATTAAAGAATCTTTTAGCGCAGAAAAGCATTTTTCGTTTGTTCCGTATTTGGCTCGCCTGTACGAATTGGATTTTAGTTCCCATCCATCGTGCAATACACTGTTTCAATCATCCCCAATTTTTAGATTATCTGTTGTTTTAGACAATGCACTCGAAGTTATCCCTTGTTTTTTTTAAACAGCCATAGGTCTTTTTTATGTGCTTTAGGAAATGCAAGAATTGCGCAGTGAATAAGTGGGTAGCTTTTATTTTCGTAAACGTAAATAATTGATAAACAAGGTATTTATAGTCTTCGTCAGGGGATAGTTGGGAGCAGGAATGGACTGGATTTTAGATCACCGGTTTTTAGTATGTCGGATAGCGGAAATTTATGAACGTTAAAGGTTAATTAGTCTTTCAAACTTTTATGAGAAAAAATTTGCTGTGAGCCATCCTTTTCGTATAATCGCAATCGATAGTTATTCATCCAACTACCTGAAAATGGGAGAATACAAAAAAGTAGAAATAGAGTACATATTAAAATCATCTCCCGGAGTGTTATTTTCATTCCTGACAGAACCTAGCGGGCTTTCTGAGTGGTTCTGTGATGACGTGAATATCCGCAGCAGTGTCTATACATTTGTTTGGAATAAAGACTCGGAACAGAAAGCAAAGCTGCTCAGTTTTAAAGAAAACCTGTATGTGAAATACCATTGGTTGGACGAACCGGATAACACATTCTTTGAATTCCGGATAGAAGTCGATGATATTACAGGCGAAACAGCTTTGATGATCACAGATTTTTGTGAGGAAGACGACGAAGATGAAACCGTTCTTAGTTGGAACAGTGCCATGCAACGTCTTCACCGTGTGATTGGCTCGTGATGCCTATCTTTGCACCCTGATTCGGCATTGTTTCTTGAAACGCATTGACTCCTTTGTATTACGCTCGTACCTCGGTCCGTTTATTCTGACCTTTTTCATCGCGCTTTTCATTCTGCTGATGCAGTTTGTATGGAAATACGTGGATGATCTTGTGGGCAAAGGGCTGGAGTGGTTTATTATCCTGAAGCTTTTAGGATTGGTTGCAGTAACAATGATTTCACTGGCTTTGCCTTTGGCTGTGTTGTTATCATCCTTGATGACCTTCGGAAACCTGGGCGAATACATGGAACTCACCGCCATGAAAGCTTCCGGAATCTCCTTGCAGCGTTCCATGCGATCGGCTCTGGTGTTTTCATTGCTGCTCAGTCTTTCGGCGTTTTATTTTTCGAACAACGTTTTGCCGAGAGCCAACCTCAAAATGAAAACGCTGTTGCAAGACATCTCCAACAAACGTCCTGAGCTCAACATCAAACCCGGCATCTTCAATAGCGATATACAGAATTACGTCATTCGCATTGGCAAGAAAAGTAAGGACGGCAAAACACTCGAGCAGATCATGATTTACGATCACTCGAACCATGTTGGGAATGACCGGGTTATCATTGCTGAGCGCGGAACAATGGGGCTTTCGACGGATAAACGGTATCTCGAACTTTTACTCATCAACGGACACACCTACACAGAAGCCGAACCAGGCCGAAAACAGCGTGGTCGTTATCCTTTCCTGCGAGAGAATTTTCAGGAAGATCTCATCCGTTTCGACCTCTCTATTTTTGAACTCACCAAAACGGATGAAAGCGTCTACA
>CALQRR010000345.1 GCA_943333015.1 Chitinophaga pinensis
AACCGGTTAAATCAAGCGCGAACAGACTTCGAAGAAACTTATTCAACCGGCGCTAGTATTGTGAACGGAATTTTGCCGTATGCTGAGTTTCGCCTGTATCTCGACACCTTGCCCGATTCAACATTTATACGTGTTGAACATATTTGGGCTGCTCCCGATTCCAGTCTTCGCACAGCAGATATTTACCAGTTTTCTTCCACCCATTACTGGCATGTTGACGGCGTTTGGCCAGCAGGCACCGAAATGCACGGACAAGTTTCTTATGTTGGAAATACCGCGGGCTCATTAGACAACAATCTCTTCGATGTTACTGAAGCAGAAGCTGTTTTAATTTATCGTGAAAATGCGAACTCATCTTGGGATGTGTATGCTGATTATACTTGGGTTCCCGGTTCATTAACCAATGGTCTTGGATCGATGAAAATTGATCGGTTACGAAAAGGGGATTATGCCTTTGCCAATGGTAACATCGAAGCAGCAATTCCGAAACTTTCAACTCATTCCGCTGCATTTTCAGTTTTTCCCAATCCTGCATCGGAGCAGTTAACAATCCGACTATCCAAATCATTAGATAAAAATGCGGTAATCTCTATCCACACATTGGCTGGGGCATTGATTCAATGGGAAGGGATTTCAGCATCAACCGCGTTGGAGAAGAAGCTGGATATTTCCTTTTTAGTCGTTGGCAATTATGTGATTTCGATTCAGAATGCACAGGGTGAAGTGATTGGAACGGAAGTATTTCAAGTAGTAAAATGATATTTGGGGATATTCAGTTTTTCAGAATGGTCCATAAACGCTTAGTAGGTGAATCACCATCAAATCAGTAATGTCTTCATCTGCTTAACATTTCAATAACAATTGACCCCAATTATTAAACACTTGGAGTATAGATTGGGTTAATGCACGTCAACTTGTTAAAAAAATGAATCGAGGAATCCTGCTGAAACGATTCTTTATTAGATTTGCCCCGCTCTTGAAACCAAACTTATGAGAACTATACAATTCAGAGAAGCCTTACGGGAAGCCTTAAACGAAGAGATGCGCCTAGATGAGCGTGTGTTCCTAATGGGGGAAGAAGTTGCCGAATACGATGGTGCTTATAAAGTTAGTCAGGGCATGCTGGCCGAATTTGGTCCTAAACGCGTGATCGATACTCCCATTGCAGAACTTGGTTTTGCAGGAATCGGTGTTGGTGCTGCGATGAACGGATTGCGCCCAGTGATTGAATTCATGACTTTCAACTTTTCACTGGTGGCTATTGATCAGGTCATCAATTCGGCTGCTAAAATGATGTCGATGTCGGGTGGACAGTTTACCGTTCCCATTGTGTTCCGCGGACCAACTGGTTCTGCAGGAATGCTAAGCTCACAACACAGTCAGTCGTTCGATAACTGGTATGCCAATACACCCGGATTGAAAGTGATTGTGCCTTCCAATCCTGCAGATGCCAAAGGCTTACTTAAAAGTGCTATCCGAGACAATGATCCGGTCATTTTCATGGAAAGTGAGCAGATGTATGGCGATAAAGGTGAAGTTCCTGAAGGGGAATATCTGATTGAGATTGGTAAAGCTGACATCAAACGCGCGGGTACAGATGTGACCATTGTATCGTTTGGCAAGATCATGAAAGCCTGCTATTTGGCGGCGGATGAATTGGCGAAAGATGGCATTTCCTGTGAAATCATCGACTTACGTACCATTCGTCCGATCGATTATGATACCGTGTTGACCTCGGTTAAAAAGACGAACCGATTGGTTATTGTTGAAGAAGCTTGGCCATTGGGAAGTATTGCCACCGAAGTGACTTATAAAGTGCAGAAAGATGCATTCGATTATTTGGATGCTCCTATTTTGCGTGTGACTTCAGCAGATGTGCCTTTGCCGTATGCTCCTACATTGATCGAGGCTGCGCTACCAAATCCCACCAAGATCATTGCAGCAGTTAAGCAAGTGATGTACACGGCTAAATAAGCAGAATAGCTTTATTGTCAGGTTTTTATGCAGATGATTGGGTGGAAAGTTTTTCCACTCAAATATTCTTGTATTTTTGCCTCCCCTTTTTTTAGTGTTAAGAAACGTTAAATCTTAAATTCCAATTATGGAGAACTTCCTTTACATCATACCAGTTCTTGGTTTGATCGGATTAATCTGGATGGCCATTCAATCTGCTTGGGTAAAAAAGCAAGATGCCGGAGATGCCAAAATGCAGGAACTGGCTGGTTATATTGCCGATGGCGCTATGGCCTTTTTGAAAGCAGAATGGAGAGTGCTTAGCTTTTTTGTTGTCATTGTTGCAGCATTACTTGCATACTCAGGAACGATTCATGAGGTGAATGGAAAAGAAATTCATTCTAGCTGGATCATTTCAATTGCCTTTATTATCGGAGCGGTTTTCTCAGCAACAGCAGGATATATCGGGATGAACATTGCAACTAAAGCAAACGTTCGTACCACACAAGCAGCCCGCACAAGCTTAAAACAAGCGCTTAAAGTTTCCTTTACCGGTGGAACGGTTATGGGACTTGGTGTTGCCGGTTTGGCTATTCTCGGTTTAGGTGGTTTATTCATTGCTTTCCTAGCATTCTTTGCAGATTTGGGTGTAAATACTGTTAAGACTTCCATCGAAGTATTGACAGGATTCTCTCTTGGAGCTGAATCAATCGCATTGTTTGCTCGCGTTGGAGGTGGTATTTACACCAAAGCGGCAGACGTTGGAGCGGATCTGGTTGGTAAAGTGGAAGCAGGTATTCCTGAAGATGATGTGCGTAACCCAGCTACAATTGCCGATAATGTTGGCGATAACGTAGGTGATGTGGCAGGTATGGGCGCCGATCTATTCGGTTCATACGTAGCAACAATTCTCGCTACAATGGTATTGGGGCAAGAGATTGTTGTTGTAGACAACTTCAATGGAATGTCACCCATACTTCTTCCTATGGTGATTTGCGGTTTAGGGATTATTTTCTCCATCATCGGAACATGGTTTGTCACCATTAAAGATGACACGTCAAATGTTCAGACTGCCTTGAATTTGGGTAACTGGACTTCCATGTTAATTACAGTTGTTGCTTCTTACTTCATTGTAATGTGGATGCTTCCGGATACGTTGAGTCTCCGTGGATATGAGTTTACTAAATTGAATGTATTTCTGGCTATTGTTGTCGGAACGGTTGTGGGAGCAATCATGAGTATTGTTACAGAGTATTACACTGCCATGGGTAAAGCTCCGGTAAATTCAATCATTCAACAGAGTTCTACAGGTCATGCAACCAATATCATTGCTGGTTTGTCGGTGGGTATGAAATCTACAGTGATTCCTATCCTGACGCTGGCTGC
>CALQRR010000346.1 GCA_943333015.1 Chitinophaga pinensis
CAGACAACTATATGCCGCTTCCATTGGAATTGGCTCATTTGCTCCTTCGCGAATTGGCAGATATCCGTCGCGAAAACAAGCAGATCAAGTACCTCCGTCCGGATGCAAAATCTCAGGTTACCATAGAATACAATGATAACAACGAACCTGTGCGTATCGATGCAATCGTGATCTCCACGCAGCATGACGATTTCGACACAGAAAAGAAAATGTTGGAACAAATCAAAAAAGACATTGTCTCTATTTTGATTCCACGCATTCTGAAAAAACTTCCGAAACGCGTTCAAGCACTCTTCAACGATAAGATTGTATACCACATCAACCCAACGGGTAAATTTGTAATCGGTGGACCACACGGTGACACTGGATTAACAGGTCGTAAGATCATCGTAGATACTTACGGTGGAAAAGGTGCTCACGGTGGTGGTGCATTCTCCGGAAAAGATCCTTCCAAAGTGGATCGTTCGGCAGCATACGCTACCCGTCACATTGCTAAAAACCTTGTTGCTGCAGGTGTTGCCGACGAGATTCTTGTTCAGGTAGCATACGCCATCGGTGTTGCTGAGCCTGTTGGTTTGTATGTGAACTCATACGGCACAGCCAAAGTAAACATGAACGATGGTCAAATAGCCTCCATTGTAGCCAAATTGGTTGACATGCGTCCGTATGCCATCGAGCAACGCTTTAAGTTACGTACACCTATTTACAGCGAAACGGCTGCATATGGTCACATGGGGCGCGAGCCACAAACGGTAACGAAAGTGTTTAACAAAGGCAAGAAAACTGAAAAGAAAGTAAAAGTGGAGCTTTTCCCATGGGAGAAACTTGACTATGTGGATGCTTTCAAAAAAGGATTCGGTTCAACTGCTAAGTCAGAAACGGTAAAAAAAGCTGCTCCTAAAAAAGCATCTGCCAAAGCCTGATCATTCTGATACATATTCCAGCCCCGGCCTAAAACCGGGGCTTTTTTGCTTACAAAATTTCAAAATTTACGTGTCATGGAAACAACTGCTCGCGCCGGGATGATCATTAAACATCCACTGTATGGAAAAGGAACGATTGTCAAAGTAGATACAACCTTTTATACCATCCATTTTCCCAACCGTGGAAATATGGACATTTCAAAACGTACAGAAGATCTTGAACTATTGGAACCTGAAGAAGAAAAACAAGAAGGTGCCGAAGAAATCACGATGTCGCAAGTGGAGAAAACGCTTCGCAGATTGCTAACAGAATACAGTGATATACAACACATCGCTCCCCTTGCAGAGAAATGGCAGGGAGGCACCTTGATTTTTCAACCAGCGGACACGAGTCTTAAACCGAAAGAAGTTCCCATCGAAACGTTCTTCCATAAAATTGTGATGGTTCGGGATCGCCTGCGGGTAATGGAACAACAAATAAACTCAAATACAAAATTGAGCGATGCCGATAAGGTAGATATGCAACAATACATCACTCGTATTTATGGCAGTCTAACTACGTTCAATGTCCTTTTTAAGGAATCCACCCATTATTTTGTTGGCGAAAAAAAGAACAACGAAAAGGATTGAGTGTTCTGATTCCTAGCATCGAAAACAGTAGGTATGGCAGACCTAAATTCCATAGAAAATCAATCATCTGAATATCCGGATAACATTGCGCTACTTCTAGATGAAGTGAATCATGTGTTATCCTTTTCTGCCCGCAGAGATGAGGAAACACTCGTTTTATTCGGGCCTGGCTCAAGTGTCGCTTCAGGAAAAAATAGTCGCTTTCAAAAGAGCGATAATCATTCTTTGTCTGACGAAGAGAAAATCCGCCAGCTGTGCGTCCGTTATCGACTACGTTTTCTTTCTGTCAAGCTGTTCTCCGGGGAGGTTCCGTATGAAGTCATTGCCTCAATAAAAGCATATGACCATCAACATAGTGAAAGAGTTATACAGTATTACATCTTAGCGCCATCCGCTTTTTTTCTGCTGAGAAATCAATATGCCGCTCCGCTTCTATTTGCTTCTTTGGGTCAGGGGCACTTTGAACTCATCTGCCAGTGGGGAGAAAAACTCCCCTGGTACATTCCGTTAATACGCTATCCTTACAGGGACTTTCGGAGCATGGTGCTTAGTTCCATCGTTTTTGGCTTCTCGGTAGCCCTCCTAGCCGCTTTTGCAGGCATATTGAACTACGACAGCATTTTCAAAAGCATCCTGCTTAAAGTGCCTGTATTGATTTTATCCTCCGGAATTTTTTCCACAACAGCGCTTTGCTATGGACTAGCTACGCATACAGACTTCAGCTCCGAAAACTGGAACAGTCGGTTTTTCCATTAAGAAAGCCCCTTACTTACCGCGAAAAAATATTGTAATCGGTACACCTTTGAAATTGTACTTCTCGCGCAGTTTGTTTTCTAGGAAACGCTTGTAAGGCTCTTTAAAATATTGGGGGAGATTACAGAAGAATACAAATGCAGGATAATGCATTTTCAACTGCGTAACATACTTCACTTTCAAATACTTCCCTTTCACCGCTGGCGGAGCCATGTCTTCAATCAAAGGAAGTAGAAAGTCATTCAACTGACGTGTTTGAATATGGCGTCCACGGTTTTCAAAAACTTCTACGGCAGCTTCAACAGCTTTTAATAAACGTTGTTTTTGCGTTGTAGATGTAAATATGATTGGAACATCTTTAAACGGAGCAATGCGCTCTAGGATCATCTCTTCAAACTTCTTGGTTGTATTGGTATCCTTTTCAACCAAATCCCATTTATTGACTAGAATCACAACACCGCGGTTGTTTCTCAATGCCAGCCAGAGAATATTCACATCCTGTGCCTCAATGCCATCCTGAGCATCTATCATAAGGATACATACATCGCAATTTTCGATTGCACGAACGGTTCGCATGACGGAGTAAAACTCAACATCATCATGAACTTTTCCTTTCTTCCTTAAACCAGCCGTATCGACAAGATAAAAATCATGTCCAAATGCTTTGTAGCGGGTATGAATGGCATCACGTGTTGTGCCTGCAATAGGCGTTACAATATTTCGGTCGTTCCCAAGTAAGGCATTTACGAAAGAAGATTTACCAACGTTGGGTCTTCCAACAACAGCGATACGAGGAACTTCAGGTTCTTCAGGATGTTCAGGCTCAACAGGAATTTCGGCAACAATCGCATCCATGAGATCGCCTGTTCCAGAACCATTAATGGAGGAAATGCAGAAAACTTCGCCCAGCCCTAGACCATAAAACTCACCGGCAAGAGCAGCACGTTCATGGTTATCAACCTTGTTGGCAACCAGAATTGTTTTCGTTTTAGAACGTCTGACAATATCAGCAACCTCTTTATCGAGATC
>CALQRR010000347.1 GCA_943333015.1 Chitinophaga pinensis
CGACCGGATGTTTTTTTCCAATGGAAATACCTGCATCGAAATTCATCAGGAAATAAGCCGGTGGAGGATTTACGTAATCGCTGTTGGGTGGCACATGGCGCTGCTGGGCAACGTACATCCCCGCGAGTTTCGCATACGATTTTCGGCCACGTTGATTGGCTTTGCCTTCGATCATCAGGTAGAGTTCGCCCCGATTGGAGGGCGTAAAAACCAGAAAATCGCGGATCGATTGATTGTAGCCACGAATCAGACTGAGCTTCCCTCCTATTTTCAGCCCCTTAAACAGGCTGGCTTTAAGATCGGCATCCAGCCCCGTAAAGACGGCATTCACCTGGGTTTGAGCAAAGGCAGGATATGCGCCGGCAATGGTCACAACGGGATTCAGCAAAGGACGCAGATAGATGAAATGATCAATCAGATTTCGGTACAAACCCAGTTCCAACCGGATCTTTTCGTTCTCCCAAACACCCGATACAGAAGCATTGTAGGCCCGTTCACTCCGCAAGGTGCTATCGCCAATCTCATACGAAGCAGCACTTTGATGCACACCGTTTCCGTAAAGCTCATTCACGTTTGGAGCCCGCCATGCTGAACCTACATTGGCATTCAGACTCAGCTTATCAGAAACACGATACGTTGTTCCCGCCGTGAAGGAAGCGTTGTTGTACGAATGCTGTGTGGCATACGTTTGCAACGTGGCATAGTTGAGCCGGTAAGTCTCCAGCCAGCGGTAGTCGTAACGCAGTCCGGTTTCGACTGTCCATTTTTTCCAGGAACGGCCCAGTGCGATAAATCCACCACCTCCGTAATTGCGGAAATTGGGAATCAGCGCCCGGTATTCGAGACCGGTAAAGACATTGCCCTGCGTGCTGAAACTCATGCCCATGCTCCATACATACCCCTTGTTGAGATGCGCAGAATACAAGGCATCGAGCGTATGCGTGCTGATGTTAAAATCGGCTTGCGGGGCATTTAGGATAGCCGGATCGGTGCTGTAAGGCAAACCGGAATCGTATTCCCTGCGGTGATTGCGTTGCAGCCCGTACACCAGTTCCAGCTTCTGATCATCGGTAAAATGATAGCAGGCGCGGGCCTTCATGGTTTCGTGTCGCACCTGTTGGTAGCCACGTTCAATGAGACGGCTAAACCCGGCGCTGTCTTTGGGTTGATTGCTTTCTAACGCCAGTTGTAAATCGGAGAGATTGCCCACATGTGAACCGGTAAAAATACCCATATGCGCGTTGAACACCGAACCCGAAAGTTCCAAGGCGATGCGTTTCCGATTAAACATCCAGGTAGCTGACAAATCTTGCTCCCGCATGCCGGTATTCCGGAGGTAATACGCGGGCGTTTTTACATTCCCGGCATCCTTCACCGTTCCTTGCAACCGCAATCCCATGCCCTGCCACTTTCCGCCAAACGCATGATCTATCCGTGCAGAGGACGCACCCAACCAGCCATTACTCATGCCCGCTAAACGCACTTCTCCTTGGGTACCTTTTTCGGCAGCCAGTTCATGCGGTTCCAAAAGCACAACACCTCCTATCGCATCGGAGCCATACCGCAAGCTGGCTGCACCTTTAAGCACAAGGGCCCGTGCCACCGAAAACGGATCTATCTCAGGTGCATGCTCAGAACCCCATTGTTGCCCTTCGAGTCGCACGCCGTTGTTGATGATCAGTACCCGGTTGCTGTGCAATCCGTGAATGATGGGTTTGGAGATGGTTGGCCCCGACTGCAGACTGTTCACACCACTGGCTTCCTTGAGCAATTCGCCCAGGGGTTTACCGGCGTTCACCTGTAAATCGGCAGCCGACAATGTGGAGGAAGAAAGCGTTGCGTTGCCTGTGCGGTCGCTGCGGTCATCGTGTACTTCAAACAGCTGCAATTGCTCCACCGAGGCCATCAGTTCGATGGTTAATTCGGTTGATTGTTGCAGGGCAAATGCCGTATCGACCGGTTGAATACCGATGCCGGAGATACGCAAACGGTAATTGCCCGGACAAAGATGATCGAACGACGCGGTATGCGCGGCGATGCTATTGCGGCGAACCTCTGGTCCAATGAGGACGATGTTTACCGTGTTTGCATCGCGTTGAATGAGGTGCACAGCACACATGATTTGGCAGGCTTGTGCGGTAAGCTGATAGGGAAAAATCAACAGACAACACCCTGCAATCACACGCACTGCCCACAACCAATGGTGGTGAATACGCTGCATGAATATGGAAAAAGGAAACCTGGAAAAATCAGCGGCTAGAGAAGCAACGCTGCGTGTAAAAACGGATCAGGCAATAGCAGGTGGCCCTTTGTTGCAGAGCAGCAGGGTAAAACCAGCGTAAATAGTCGTCGGTACAGGAATGAGTTCATGCCGTTGAATGCGCGTGTACACGGCAGCAAGGTTGCACTGAACAGGAAAAAACTTAACGAAATCATATCCACAGGAAAGGCAGTGTTCGCCCGATTCCTTCAGGTGATTTTTATCCTCGCAATGTCCTTGAAAATTCCAACCCAGCACCTCGGTCAGTTCGCAGGAGCTGTATTGGTCACGGTGATCGGTGTGCTCCTGAATACAGAGTTCTGCCTCCGAACGGTGATCGTGAACCTCCAACGACGGCAGGAATCGCATGCAGAAAACTGCAAGCAATATCAGGCTGAGGAGTTGTTTGATTTTCACACGACGAAATTAGGGAAAAAGACGCGTACCCTGAACATCCGCTGCAAGAATGCCCCTTGCCGTTTTCTTCAACTGTGACGTGTAACCAATGAGCTTCCCAACAGCAAGAGATCCTATTCCTTTACCAATGCTCCGGCCAACCTCAACAGTGCAATTTCAGCTTGTTTGGCGGTGTACGCGGCTGATGTTTGGCGGTTTATCGCTTCCTCGTAGCTGCGTTGCGCTTCTTTCAAAACCAAAATACCGGCATTGCCCAAACGGATGCGTTCCAGTGCGAGTGACAAATTTTCTTTGGCCGATAAGAAATTCTCTTCTTCCAGCGACAGCAGTTCCGATGCTTGTTGCCATTGCCGGATGGCGATCATGACCGATGCATCCACCAAAGCCTCCTCCTGTTTAATGCGCAGGGCATCGCTTTCCAAGACGAATTGCGATTGCTTCATCCGTGTGTTGAGCATGCCGCCATTGAACACATTCCAACTCAATGTTAACCCACCAATAGGTCCGGTGCTCTGGTTAAACAACGCAAATCCAGCTGTGCTGCTGGAGCGGGTAAAATTGTATCCGGCATTGAGTTTCAACACCGGCGAACGTTCCGCTTTTATCTCCCGCAAACGAAATTGATTAAGCGTTTGGTTGCCTTTGGCCAGCAAC